>CAOMHR010000011.1 GCA_948482865.1 Christensenellaceae bacterium | reverse complement strand
TATGTCCAAGCTGGACGCGGAAGTATCGTCTTCGATAGTGCGCGGCGGAATTTTTATATTGTACTTTTCGGCGAGCATATCTATTAAATGCACGTCTATATTGCCGCCGCCGAGATTTACGTTTATGCCGGAAATTATTCCGTCCTGCGAAAGCGCCGCTATGTTGCATATTCCGTATCCTATGTCAAGCAAAAACATGGGCGCGCTCTCGTTGATGGCAACGTTCTGCCCGAGTACAGCGGCAAAGGGATTGAGCGTGAAGTACGTCATACAAATCCCGCACGCGTCCGCAATGCGCTGATACTTTTCCTTTAACGAAGGTTTGCAGCCGCAGGGCAGAATAAACATAATTTCTGTGCGTTTTGCCCTTCTTCTCGTTATTTCAACCTTATTTAAAAAGTATTCTAAAAGGCACGCCGCCAGCGTTTCGTTTACTATGTCGCCTTCGACGACGGGGTTTACGATATGGGTGTTTAATGCCGCCCTGCCCGAAAGAGCGCGGGCTTTGTCACCGAGAGCTTTTATATTCACGATTTTCTGACCGTTGTCAATCATTTCTTCAACGGCGATACAGGTTGCTTCCATAAGCACTACGCCGCAACCGGGCATATATATTTTGGTTGTGCTTGAACCCATATCTATTGCAAGTCTTTTCATTCGCGTACCTCGTTAATCATTTTTCTTACCAGCGTTACGGGCAGCCCAACAACGTTTGTGTAACTGCCGAAGTATTCCTTTACTATTCCGCCGTCCTGTATTCCGTAGCTGCCCGCCTTATCCAGCGGGGATCCGCCGTCCGTGTAAATTTTTATGAACTCGTCCGAAAGAACGTTGAATTTCACTTCCGTTCTGTCAAAGTCTATAATTTTCCTATACTTGTTCCTGACGCACACGCCCGTAATTACGTAGTGCGTCCTGCCCGAAAGCCTTTTAAGCGTCTTAGCCGCGTCGTCCCTGCCTTTGGGCTTGCCCAACACTTCCCCGTCGAAATATACCACCGTGTCGCATCCGATAACGGTAGCGTCTTTATTCTTTTCAAACACTTCGTCGCACTTGTGTTCGGCAAGGGCGCAAGCCATTTTTTCGGGAAACATTGCAAGATTAACTTTTTCTTCCGCTATCGCGGGAACGACCTCGAAATCCGACAGAATCTGGGACAAAAGTTCCCTTCTCCGCGGCGAGGCGCTTGCCAGAATATATTTCATAGTAAACAGTTAATGCCGCTTATATCACGCGGCATTAAAATTATAAAATTTCAAGATTTTTGCGGAAAGATTTTCTGAACTCCGCGCTCGCCGCCATAGCGTTGCGGATTTCAAGAGTAGCTTCCCCTTCAACTTCCGTCTTCATTATAACCGAATCGCCCAGAATGTCGCAGTTTATCGACTTGACCGCGCCCGACATAGACCTGTCAAGGCTTTCGGCAATGCGGAGTATAACCCCGAGACGCTTTACTATTTCGATATCGTCTTCGCCCAAAAGGCACTTGTATCTCGACCAGTCGTAAAGATTGATGTCTTCCTTTTTATGACAGCAGGCGGTAAACGCCGCAAGAACGATATCCCTGTGCGAAAGTCCGTAAAGGTTAGAGTTTAAAATCATATAACAGCTGTGGCGCTGGTGGTTGTAATATTTTATTTTCATTCCGCAGTCGTGCAAGGTTGCGGCAACTTTCAGAATTCTCAGGTACTGTCTGGGGAATTTGTGCAGAACGCGCAACTGTTTAAACAGCTGTATGCTGAGATTAACGACGTGTTCAACGTGCTTTTCGTCGCAACCGTAGTACTTGACGAGCGTCGTAAGCGAATAGTTGAGAACGTCCGAAATAGGCTTTTCTTCCGTCAAAGGAAGCGCCTGGTTGAACATAATGCCTTCTCTCAGCCCCGCGCCAGAGATAACGAATTTTTCGAAGTTGAAATAGGAAATAAAAGATTTAGCTATCGCAAGCGCGGCGGGAAGTATATCCGCACGCTCTGCCGAAAGTCCCTTTATCTTCTTCTTTTTGTCAAGGTCCAGAACCTTTAACATATCGTAAACCGACTCAAAGTCTTCAACGCTCATTGAATAATTATGAACGGTGTCGAGCGAATACTTGTTTACGATTTTGTTTATTTTGAAAAGGTTTCTGAAAGAGCCGCCCACCCCTATCATCTGAACGTCTGGGTCGATTTCGTTAATCCATTCAATCTGTTTAAGCTGCTCGGTAAAAAACTCTTCAATCTTTTTAGCCTGCTCTTCGGGCTTTAAACCGTCGTCCGAAAAAAGCCCCGTCAACGTCACCGCGCCGAAAGGCATAGTGACGTAATTCAAAATGTTTCTTCTGTTGTAGTAAACGATTTTGGTCGAGCCGCCGCCTATTTCGAGAATAAGGCCCTTGGGCACGTCCATTGTGTTTATCACGCCGCGGTAAACGTAAACCGCTTCTTCTTCGGCGGTGAGTACGCGTATTTTAATGCCGCAGCTCGCCTGAATTTCGTCTAAAAAACTGCGCTGGTTTTTTGCGCGGCGCACGGCTGCGGTTGCAACCGCAATAATGCGTGAAACGCCGCTGGCGTCGCAAAGACGGCGGAACATCTTTAAAGTTTTAATTGTTTCCGCAACGCGCTGGGGCTTTAAAAAACCGTCGCGTTCCATATCCTGCCCTAAACGGACGCTTTCTTTCAGTTCGTCCACGACCATAAAATAGCCTTCCGCAAACAGATTCACAATGACCAGTCTTGCCGAATTAGAGCCTAAATCAATAATTCCTATCTTTTCCAAATTAATCTCCTGACAGGCGTTTTCGCCTTAGTAATATGAATAAAACAAATATTAAGCCAATGTACTAAGTGTATCATAACTTTTACGGCTTGTACATATTTCTTAAAAATATTTGTGCATATTGCATAAACGTATTTTTTAAACGCCAGTCATAACGGTTTGCCCGTATCGGGGCAAATAAAGCCGTCTGCAATTTCCTTTAAAGGAATCAGCACGAAATCGCGGTTTTTATAGTCGGCGTGGGGTACGGTCAGGTTTTGTTCCTTTAAAATTTTGTTGCCGAAAAATATAATATCTATGTCCAGAGTCCTGTCGCCCCAACGCTGTTTGCGCACCCTGCCGCACTCCGCTTCTATACGGTGTATCTCGTATAACAGATTTTCGGGCGAAAGCACGGTTGAAATTTTTACCGCGCAGTTTAAAAACTCGTTTTCAGCCGCGCCGCCGTACGGCTCGGTTTTAATATAGGAAGAAACTTTTTCCACCCTTACGCCGCGCACCTTGTCCAGAAGCGCGACAGCCCTGTCAAGATATTGCTTTTTGTCGCCAAGGCTTGAACCGAGCGAGAGATATACTTCATTCCTTTCAAGGGCAACGCGGGCGGCAACGTAATCGAATATTCTGCTCATAGGCGCTTCGGGTTTTTTAACGGTGACGCTCACACTTTCAACCCTTTCAAAATTTTCGGTTATGCAAAAAGCGCACTCGTAGGCAAGTTTTTCGATTAAATTGAAAACGTTGCCCTGCACCGCCGCGGCAATGGTTTTACAGACTTTTGCATAGTTCACCGTGCGGCAGATATCGTCGTCCTTGGCGGCGGCGTAAAAGTCGGTTTTAATATCCGCATCCACAATAAATTTTTGCGGGGCGGTCTTTTCGTCCGGGTTTACGCCGTGGCAGGCTTCGAATTCAAGTCCGCGAATCTGTATTTCGTTCATACTCCTCCTTTATCGCCTGCGCGTTTTCCTTTACGTCGTGCACGCGCACAAAAAGAACTTTATTTTTCGCGGCAAGCCGCGTGCTTTCAACCGTCTGTAAAAGTCTGTCCTTGATTTCCCCGCCGAACATAGACTTGCGGCTTGTTCCCAGCAGCAACGGATAGCCCAGCGCGGACAGGCGGTGATAACCGTTTAAAAGTTCCCAATTCTGTTCTTTGGACTTTGCAAAGCCTATGCCGCCGTCCAGACAGATTTTGTCCCTGTCAATGCCCTTTTCAACGGCAAATTGCGCCTGCCGCCGCAAAAACGAAGTTACAGCCTGCCATATGGCGCCTTCAAGCGGCTGCTTCGCATTGTGCATTATGCAAACCGAAGCATTGCGCTTTGCCACAATTTCCGCCATTGCCCCGTCCAGCGAAAGCCCCCATATGTCGTTTATCATATCCGCGCCCAGGTCAAGCGCCGCTTCCGCGCTCTTGGCAAAATATGTATCAACGGAAACGGGTATATCAAAATTTTGCTTAATCAGCCGCAACGGCTTTTCAAAGCGCGAAATTTCTTCTTCGGCGGAAACTTCAACGTAATTCGGGCGCGTGGACTGCGCGCCCACGTCTATAACCGCCGCACCGTCTTTTACCGCCCTTTCAACCGCTTTTAAAACGGTGTACTCGTCCTTGCGGCTGTCCGCAAAAAACGAGTCAGGCGTAAGATTTACAATTGCCATTACGTAGGTGTAGTTTTCAAATTTTTTGCCGCCGATAATCATTTTAATATCCACTCTTTAGCTTTTTTTAAAAGCGTGAACGAACCACAGACCGTCACAGTTTCGCCCCGCGCCTTTTCAAGCGCGGAAACTATGCCGTCGGCTTGTTCCGCCGCACCGAAATGTTTTTTACAAATACCGAAAATTTTATCCCCGTCCATTGCCCTGTACGACTGGGGTACGACGGCTATTATCCCGCCCGCGCGCTCTTTTACAAGTTCAAGGCATTTGTCCGCGTCTTTATCGGACAGGCAGCCGAACACAAGCGTGTTTTTGTCCGCTTGGTAATCCTTTAAAAAATGTGCGAGATTTTCAAAACTCTGCGGATTGTGCGCGCCGTCGAGAATATAAGTTTTATCCTTTTTAATTACTTCCAGCCGTCCTGCAAGGCAGGCGTTTTCAATGCCCTGTTTTATATATTTTTCTTCTATGCCCAATATCCTTGCGGCGCAAGCCGCAGCGCCCGCGTTATAGGGCTGCGCCTTGCCGCGCATTTTAAGGCTGTAACCGCATGGCGGTGCAAACTGCGCACCCGTGTTTTCAAAATACTTTTTCGCTTCTTCCGTCTGCAACGAACTCACCACCGCGGGACAGTCCTTTATAATGCCCGCTTTCTGCCCGCATATCTGTTCAACCGTGCTGCCCAGATATTGCGTATGTTCAAGCGAAACCGAAGTAATAATTGCAACTTCCTTTTTAAAAATCGCATTCGTCGCATCCGTCAGTCCGCCCAGACCGCACTCTATAACGGCGTATTCGCAACCGCTTTCCGCAAAGGAGAAAATCGTTCCCGCGGTTTCTATTTCGAAGGAAGTCGCGCCGAGTACGGCGCCGTATGCGTAAGCCTTTGAAAAGCAGTCAGCCAAAAATTTTTCGTTTACGGGCTGCCCGTCAATGCAGAACTGTTCAAAATAGCCGTAAACTTCGGGGGACGTAAACGTTCCCGTTTTTTTGCCCGCGGCAATAAGTATTGACGTCAGATATTCCGCCGTAGAACCCTTGCCGTTGGTACCCGCTATGTGCGCAATTTTCAGTTTGCAATCGGGGCGTCCCAGCCTGTCTAAAATTTCGCGGGTGCGTCCCGTGCCGAAATTGAAACCGCTTGAGCGCATACTCTTTATCTGTTCAAAAATTTTTTCCATAAAAAAAACGCCGAACGGCGCCCGTAAAAAAATAAGTTTTAAGGACGCGCACCTCAACCGCAGGCAAAAGCCTTTCGTTCGGCGGACGTCCAACCGCCGACACTTTACGCATCAGTGCTTTTTAATTATAACACCCGCGCCGCGCCAAATCAAGAATATAAAGCCTTATTTTGAAAATACTTATATTATGGCTCTTATATTTATCCGCACGACGGTTATTTTTATTACCCTTTTGTTTATAATGCGCCTTATGGGCAAAAGCCAGATAGGCGAAATGCAGCCCTTTGAGTTTGTAATTACTCTCGTAATTGCAGAACTTGCCTGTATACCGATGGCGGACACTTCCATCCCGCTCTTATACGGCGTAATTGCGATTGTGGCGATATTCGTCCTGCACCAGATTGTATGGCTTCTGGATTTGTGGTTTAAGCCTATGAAGACTGTCATCTGCGGGTCGCCTTCCATAGTGATAAACCGCGACGGCGTAGTCGAACGCGAACTCAGAAAAAACAACCTTGACGTGAGCGACCTTATAGAAAGTATGCGCGCCGCAGGTTACTTTGCTCTCGACGACGTGTACTACGGTCTGTACGAAGCCAACGGTAGTTTTTCAGCACTGGAAAACCCCGACAAGTCCACTTCTTCCCTGTCGCTGACTTTGATAGAGAGCGGAACCGTGGACGATAAAAATCTTAAAAAAGCGGGCATAGACCGCGAAGAGCTGAACGGATTTTTAACCGAACAGAAAGCCAAGCCAAAACAGGTTGTCGTTATGACGGTTAACTCGGAAGGCAGAGTCTACTTCCAGAAAAAGGGCGAAAAATACAAGATTTTAAAATTAGGGGTGAACGGGCAATGGTAAAATCGGTAATTTATACGCTCACCGCAATCGCCTTGTGTCTTGCGCTTTTTATCTGTGTTGAAATTTACTTAAACAGACAGTTTGACGAATTCGGCGGGGCTATAGACACCTTATACAAAAAAGTAGAAGACGAAACCGCCAACCGCGAAGACGGTTACGCCGTAAAAAAAATGTGGCAGGATAAAAAGAGCAAACTGCACATTTTTGTACCGCACAACGATATTTCGTACGTGGACTACTGGCTTAACGAAACCTGCGGACTCATCTACACCGGCGATTACGACGGGGCGCTTTGCAAACTTGAAGTTTTAAAAGAAATCGCAAGCGCTCTGCCCGGCTCATACACGGTAAGGCTTGAAAATATATTTTAATTACTCTCAGGACAAATTAAACCGCCGCCCGAAACGAAAAGTTCGGGCGGCGGATATTTTATTCGTACTCGTCGTAACTGCGCCTGTCGTACGCATTTTGCGGCGGGCAGGGCGGCGGGCAAGGCGGCTGACAGCTTTTCGGCGGTCTGCCCTTTGGCGGCGGCGGACAGTCGGGCTTATTTTCAAATTTGACAAGTATTGCGTCTTCGCCTATTTTTACCACATTTTTAATGGGAATAAATTCGTTTTGGCGGGTAAATTTAAAGCCCTTGCAGCCCGTTACGTAAAAGCCTAAAATATTATTTTCGGGAAAGGAAAACGAAAGGTCGCAAACTTTGCCGAGATGCTTTCCGTCGTTTAACCCTATTACTTCCTTTTGTTTGAGTTCGGAATATAAAAAGTCCATAAAATAATATATGCGGCAGGACTTAATTTTAAGTCCTGCCGCCGTAATTAATTCAGCCGTTGGGTACCTGATGGGTAAAATTTTCTCTGAACCAGTCGGGAAGGGAAGCCAGCGGGTTCGCTTCAAGCAGTTTATCGAGTTTGAAAAAGCTGCCCGCAAGAGTTTTATGAAAGTCTTCGTAAGTTGTGCCGCCTATCCAGTAAATTATCTGGAACACGAAAAGGGTCAATAAAATTGCAACAATAAGGAAGAAGAAAATCCCCAAAAACCTGTTTACCACTTTAAATACAGGATTATTTATTTCCATAATGCGCTTTAACAGGAACACTATGAGAACGCGCAAAGCCGAAACTATTATGAACAGTACTATATAGTAAACGATAATTTCAATATGAATTTTTAACAGGAAATCGCAGAACTTGTTCTTATCGGTAAGCGCCTGAATAAACTTTTCGAGAATATCGTGAACAAAGGGAATTTCCAGAACCAGACCGCCCACCAGATAGCAGACGAGTATGGAAATGATAATCCCGAAAATTCCGCCCGTGAAAAATTTAAGCCCCTTGCCGAAGCCTACAAGCGCACCTATTAATATAAATACGGCAACCACCGCTATTGCAATCCAATCCGCAAGAATCATATGCCGCTCCTTGATTAGTTTTAATTGATTGTTGCCGCTTTGTAAAAAAATTATTCACTTGTATGTATTTTTGTAAAGCGCATAAAAAGTATAACACAACACGTTTTATTTTGCAACGATAAAAACGCTCTCCGCTATATAAAAAAGCGAACGGGTTTGCCGTTCGCTTTTTGTTACGATATACACGATTTAATCTGTTTTAATGCGGTCTTTTCCAGACGCGATACCTGCGCCTGCGATATCCCCACTTCCTGCGAAATTTCAGTCTGGGTCTTTCCTTCGAAATACCGCAAAAACAGTATCTTTTTCTCTCTGCCTTCAAGCCTTGAAATAGCTTCGTACAGAGCCGCTTTTTCCGTCCACACTTCGTCGTTGTTCTTGGTGTCGAATATCTGGTCCATTAAAAGCAGCGTATCGCCCGACTTATTGTAAACGGGTTCGTACAGCGATACGGGGTCGGAAATCGCGTCCAGAGCGTAAGCCACTTCCGATACGGCGATGTTCATTTCCTTTGCTATTTTGTCATAGGTTACTTCTTCGTCGTCCGCTTCCAGCTTTTCGCGCACTTTCAGAACCTGATACGCCGTGTCGCGTATCGAGCGCGAAACGCGCAGACTGTTTCCGTCCCTTAAATACCTTTTGATTTCGCCCAATATCATAGGCACGGCGTAGGTCGAAAATTTAACCCCCACCGAAATATCGAAGTTGTCAATCGCCTTGATAAGCCCCACGCAACCCGCCTGAAAAACGTCGTCCGCGTTTGCGTTTTTCGCCCAGAACCTGCGCACCAGCGACAGCACAAGTCGCATATTGCCGACGATAAATTTTTCACGCGCGGCATTGTCGCCGCCCTTTAATTTTATCATCAGTTCTTCCTGCTCTTTAGAATTCAACAGCGGTAACCCCGACGTATCCACGCCGCAGATAACTACTTTTTGTAACATACGGTTTTCCCCCTTTTTTTGTATGTACTTAAAACACCAAGGGGAAATATATGTATTAAATCTGTTTTGAAATGTCCTTTTTAAGTTTGGAAATTATCTTTTTTTCAAGGCGTGAAATATAGCTTTGCGAAATACCGAGTTTGTCCGCAACGTCCTTTTGGGTCATCTCTTCGCCGCCGTCCAATGCAAAGCGCATACGCATAATTTTCTGTTCTCGCTGGGAAAGTTTTGAAAGGGAAGCCCTTAAAAGTTCGCGCTCCACCCCGCCTTCGATATCGGAGTAGACCGAATCCGCGTCCGTGCCCATAACGTCTGAAAGCAGCAGCTCGTTGCCTTCCCAGTCGGTATTCAAAGGCTCGTCAAAGCTCACTTCCTGTTTAAGGCGCGACATTCTTCTGAGATACATCAGAATTTCGTTTTCGATACAGCGCGAAGCGTAAGTCGCAAGTTTTATATTCTTTTCCGATTTGAATGAGTTTATAGCCTTTATAAGCCCGATTGTTCCCACGGACACAAGGTCGTCGCCGTCCACTCCCGCGCCTTCGAACTTTTTGGCTATGTAAACGACAAGGCGCAGGTTATGTTCTACCAGTTCGGCTTTCGCGCGTTCGTCGCCGCTTTCCAGAAGCGAAATTTTGTCGCTCTCTTCTTCCTGCGAAAAGGGCAAAGGAAGCGCCTCCGTGCCGCATATGTAATCGAGCGTGTTTCTGCCTAAAATCAGGGCAAGCAGTTTTTTTATTTTATCAAACATTTACTCCTCCATAAGGTCGGGATGAAGCACCGCTCCGCATGCGGTGGGGCTTATTCCTATTTTAACGTTTTTTACCGTTTCGCACTTTTCGCCGCCGTATATTTCAACCTTGTCCGCAGTGAATATTTTAAGTTTTTTACTCCCTGCAACAGTATGTATTTTTACCGCTTCTTTTATTCCTAACGCGTCAACAAGTTTCAGCGCGGCGGTCAAAGGAATTACGCTGACGGGTTGTCCCGAATAATAAACCTTGTTTCCGCTGTCGAAAAAGCCCGAAAGTTCCACGCTTTTCCCGCCGGAAAATATCTTGCACTTGACCGTCGTCTTGCCAACCTTTTTCAGTTTGGCTGCAAATTTTCTTGCGAAAATTACCGTCAGCAGCGCGCCGAACAACGGTATTCCGACAGGCACCGACGAGAGAATAAAACCAGAACCCTTCTGAAAATCCAAGCCCGCAAGCGAGAACACGCCGATAAGCGCGCCACCAAGAAGCGCGGTAAAGCCCATAAATACGGCGGTCATTTTAACATATGCTTTAAATGAATTATACTTGCCGGCTAAAAAACAAATTATAAGTCCCGAAAGTATTTTTACCGCCACCGACCATATCGCGCCCAGCCTGAACAGCGGAAACACCACGGCAACGCAGGCGCCCAGCGCCGAAGCCGCCACCACCCTTAAAACGCTTGCCCGGTTTTTGCAAACCAGTTTTGCGCAGTAAAGCAGCGTGAAGTCCATACAAAAGTTTTCAACCACGGCAAGTTCAACGTAAACCTGCATTGTAACAGGTATTATAGCGGCTAAACCGCGACGTAAAATAAATAATAACGGCGAAATCTGACGTATTTTGCCGACGCGGTAAAACGCTTGCAAAATAACCGCCGCCGTGATATACTTGTTATGCTTAATACCTTGAATATGGGAAGAAAGATTAAATTTTCCCCGTTTGTCCGTATTTTTTTATACGGTTTTTTCTGTATACAATTGCGTATAAAAAAAATTCAATATTACACAAACTACTTACATAAGTATACGGCATTACTGTATCCTTGTTTCGTAAGTAGTTTAAATATTAACAAATACGGAAACAACATTTAAGGTATTAAGCAACCGTTGAGGGTACTGTATGCGGGCAACCTTTGACGGTTGCCCTTATTTTTTGCCCGCAAAAACTCTAAGGACAAAAAAATTGAAAAGCAAATCCCTTTTCACAATTTTGGTTGTAATTGCCTTAACCGCCTGCATATTTACGCTTTCGGTATGCAGTTTCACTGCGCAAAAGAACGACGGTAAAAGCCACAGCCATAACTACATCCTTTACGTAATAAAACCAAAATGCAACACACCGGGATACACTTTATGCAAATGCAGTTGCGGCAGTTATTTCAAGGCTAACCACAAGCCCGCTTTAAACCATGAGTATGAAGACGGCGTATGTTTGAATTGCGGAATTTTACAGTATACCAAGGGGCTAAAATTTAATCTTAATGCGGACTGCAAATCATATTACATATCGGCATACGAAAACCTGACAGATTCAAAAATTACAATTGCAGACGAATATAACGGGTTACCTGTAACTTCAATAGGCGCGGCGGCGTTCCAAAATTGCAGCATTATAACCGATATGACATTACCTAACAGCGTTGCTTCAATAAACGTTTTAGCTTTTGCAGGTTGCGAAAATCTGACAAATGTAATTATGTCCGTCGGCGTGACCAAAATAGACAGTTACGCATTTTACGGCTGCGAAAATCTCAAAAACATTTTTTACAAAGGTACAGCTAAAAACTGGGCGGAAATATTAATAGATAATCACGGAAATATTAATTTATACGGAGCAAAAATATATTACTATTCAGATAAAAAACCTATGAACCCCGGAAACTTTTGGCGGTACGGCGACGACGGCGTGACGGCTGTAAAATGGTAACTTTTAAATAAAAAAATCCCGCCGCGAATTCTTCGCGGCGGGATTTAAAATTCTATCGACATTATAAGCTCTTTCAGCTCTTCGCAGGTGGGGCAGGCGAACAGTTTTGCACGGATTTGCGCACAGCCCTTTTGCGACTTTAAATAAAAGGCGCACATTTTGCGCATAAACACGCAGGCAAAACGCCCGCCGTACAGCTCTTCGGTTTTTTCAAGCTGTGTTAGAACAAACTGCCTTTTGTCGGGCAAAGGGTTTCCGCAGATTTTTGCGAATATCCAGGGGGCGAACATTGCGCCGCGCGCCACCGCCACCCCGTCGGCGCCCGTTTTTGCCATAATTTTTTCCGCGTCTGAACTGCCGAACACCCCGCCGTTTGCAATGACGGGAATTTTTACCGCATTTTTTGCCGCGGCAATCTCGTTATAATTTACCGCGCCCGCATAAATCTTATCCCGCGTTCTGCCGTGGACGCAAATCATATCCGCGCCCGAGTCTTCGCACATTCTGGCGAACTCTGACGAAACAAGTCGGTTTTCGTCCAATCCTATACGGAATTTTACAGACACCGCTTTGCCGCTCTTTTTACAGGCAGAAATAATTTTACCCGCAAGCGGCAAATCGCTTAAAAGCGCGCTGCCTTCGCCGTTGTTGTAAATTTTGGGCATGGGGCAGCCCATATTTATATCAACAAGGTCAAAGTCCTTCAACGCTTCGCTTTCGCACGCCTGCCGCATAATTTCGGGGTCGTTGCCGAAAATCTGACAGGCTTTTATCCCGCCGTAGCCATCCGTGACGTGCAGAAGTTCGCGCGTCTTTTCGCTGCCGTAATAAAGCCCTTTCGCGCTGACCATTTCCGTAAAAGTAAGTCCCGCGCCAAGCCCGTAACACATTTCCCTGAACACCGCGTTCGTGTAACCAGCGAGCGGCGCCAGAAAGATGTTGTTTTCAGTATGTAGTTTGCCTATTTTAATGCTTTTTAAGTTCATTTTTAGCAAGCGCCCAATAGTAGTCCCTGCGCGAAGAATCCATTTCTTCCAACTTTTCGCCGTCCGCAACCGCAAGCCTTTCAAACGCGGCAAAGCGGTTTATAAATTTATCCACCGCGCCGTGAAGCGCTTCTTCGCAGTCCACGCCCGCAAGACGGCACACGTTTACCGCCGAAAACAGCACGTCGCCCGCTTCGTCCGCAATAGCGGCTTTATCCTGCGAGACGCACGCTTCGATAAGCTCAGCAATCTCTTCGCCGAGTTTTTCAGACGCGGACAGCGGTGATAAAAAGTCCATTCCGCACTTTGCAGAACGCTTACCCGCCTTTTGGGCGCGCATACACGCGGGCATATTTTTAGGAACGGCGACAAGAGTATCCGAATAAGTTTTCTGGCTCTTTTCTTCGCGCTTGTTCTTCTCCCATACGCCCAACGCTTCGCCGTCGTCTTTCGCTTTATCTTTACCGAAGATGTGCGAGTGGCGGAAAATAAGTTTTTTGACCAGTCTTGTTATCGCGTCCGTTCCGTTGAACGCGCCCTGTTCTTCCTTCATAACCGCGTGAAAAGCCGCCTGCAACAATACGTCGCCCGTCTCTTCTTCTATGTCGTAATCGTCCCCGCGCTCTATCGCGTCCACAAGCTCGTAGGCTTCTTCAATCATATTGCTCTTTATGCTTTCGTTGGTCTGCGCCCTGTCCCAGGGACAGCCGCCGGGCGCGCGGAGCAGCTTTATCATTTTTTCAAGGTCGGCGTAATCGTACCGTTCCTTTTTAAGAAACCCGCTCTCTTCCACCGCCACCGCGCAGGAATAGTCGTAGTCTGCCTGACGGTCTATTTCATACACCTTTATTTTAAAAACTTCGTCGCCGCGCACGAAAAAACAATCCGTCTCTTCCCCGAACAAGCCGGAAAGAACCTGTTTAACTTTTGTAGCGATAAAATAACCGTCAACGTCGTAAACCGCAGCCGCCGCGCAACTTTTCAGATTTTCCACGTCGTAAGCGGAGATTGCCGTATACTGCGCGCTTTTGAGTTTTGCAAGGGTTACCGCATGCGCCGATTTCGAACTTCCTTCAAACACGCGGCAGTCCTTGTGTTTGGCTGATATTATGCGGCAGGCTTCGTCTTCGCACACAGCCCCGTCCACGCAATAGCAGACGTCCGACGTCTTTGCCGCGTCCGTTACCGCCTTTGCAAGTTTTTTATTCAGAGTGTCAAAGTTGCGGCAGCTTTCAAACAGACTGTCGAGAACCTGAACTTCAAACCCTTGTAACGCCGAATAAGATCGCGTTTTAGCCGTGCGGGCGATAATTTTACCCGCCGCCTTTAAAGCCTGTTCAGCCCCCTTCGTCAGCCCGTACCCGTCCGTGCCTAAACCTATCAAAGTTATTTTCATAAGTTTTACCCCTGCCGCTTTTTTCTCTAATAATATACCAGATATTTATCAAAGCCGCAACCAAATAGCTGCAGTTTGCCGCGATTGCCGCGCCTTCTATGGACAGAGAAGTATACTTAATTAAAAGCGCGGTAATTCCCACGCGCAATATGCATGTGGTCCACTGAGTGACCGTGCTTTTTATGGGTCTGCCCAGCGCAGTAAGACACGCGGACGAAGTCTGCACAAGCGAAAGAGTGACGGCGTTTACTGCCATAATACGCACAAGACTGACGAGCACCGCCTTTTCTTCCGAAGCAAGCGACGAAAAAATGAGACTTGCCGCAAGCGGCGCAAGCGCGAACAGAACAACCGCCGCGGGCAAAGAAATTGCAAGCGTTATCAAAAGAGCCTTGTACGCCTTGGCTTTTGCGCCGTCAACGTCCCCCTTTTCCGCAAGCGGGCTTATCTGCGGAACGCTCGCCGCCGCAAGACCGTAGGTTACCGAAACGGGCAGATTGACAATTGTCACCGCACAGCCCGAAAAAATACCGTACAGCGCGGTCGCGTTATCTGTCATCTCTTTTAAAATGCGCACAGCCGCAATGCTTTCCAACAGCTGGCTTGCAGGCATTGCAATGGCGGTCAGAGTCAATGGAATAGTGTACTTTATAATTGCGGAATACGGTACCCTTACAACATTGAAAAGGGGTTGTTTTGCTCTGCTTTTCAAGTACCATACAACGGCAATCACAGTTGAAATTATTTCGCTCACCGTCACCGCAAAAAGGGTTGAAGCGACGGCAAGGGTTATATCGTTTCTGAATACGTATGCCAAAGCGCAACCGACGGCAACCTTTATCACCTGCTCGGAAATTTCGGTAACAGCCGTGGGATACATATTCCCGCGCCCCTGAAAGTAGCCGCGCACAACCGACAGAACGGACACGAAGAACACCGAAGGGCAAAGCATAACGCAGCATAAATTTATTGCGCCTTCGCCCTGTAACGCCGCAAGCGGCGCGGAAAAAAGGTACATAAGCAACGTGCCGACTATGCCAATAGTGCCGTACAGCGCAAACGCCTGCTTTTCCGCCCCCGCGCCGTTGCCCGAAGAGATGAGCCTTGCAATGCCGGTGGGGATTCCCGAAGCCGACACCGTCAGTAAAATGCAGTACAGGGGATAGACCATCTGGTAAATCCCCATTCCTTCGCCGCCCAGAAAAGCGGTCAGCGGTATTCTGTACACGGCGCCTAAAATTTTGGAAACAAAGCCGCCGAACGATATAATTATCGCGCCCTTTATGAACGATTGCTTTTTTGAAAACATTATGTAAAGCCCCGAAAAGTTTTCGGGGCAGAAAATTACTCGAATTGGTTTGCAAGTATCGTTGCGGAGAGCTGCGCCAGTTTGCAAGCCCCCGCTTCTATTTTCGCGCCCTGCTCGCAGGAAACAAGGGCTACCGCGCCAAGGCAGTCGCCGTTGCAGACGATAGGCACAATTATCTGCGCGGTTATTTCGCTGTCGTCGGAAGACGTTATGGGTATCATATCGCCGCCTTCGGAAAGATTGGCTACGTAAGACTTTCTGTCCCGCAAAATCTTTTCCATTTTTTCCGAAAGACTTTTGCCGTCAAACGAACGCTGTCCCCTGCCGGACGAGTGAATTACTTCGTCCGTGTCGCAGATTACCGCGATATGTCCCGATAAGTCGCTCAAAGATTTTGCCGTTCCTTCCGAAAATTTTTCAAGCGAAGCTATCGGCGAATATTTTTTAAGCATAAGTTCGTCGCGGTCGGTGAATATTTCAAGCGGGTCGCCCGACTTTAACCTTAATGTACTTCTTATTTCCTTAGGGATAACCACTCTTCCCAATTCGTCTATTCTTCTTACTATACCTGTTGCTTTCATATTTCTCCTTAAAAAACGCAAAAACGCTTAAAAAAAGTATGTGGAAACGGTTTGAAGTTATGCGTATAAAATAGAGCGGCGCGGAAAGTAATTTCCGCGCCGCAATTAATTTTTGTTTAATCTACCTTTTCCCATTGGGGTTCGGGCTTTTTCTCTTCAACTTCCGCATTCTGTTCGGGTTTGGGAAGTTCGGGGTGCTTCATAAGTTTCGCAAGCAAAAACATTTGCAGGAAAACATAACCTACGCCGAAAATCACCATAAAGATACACCAGAACTGCGAAGGGGTCAAAGCCGTACCCAAAAACTGTCCTCTGTCGTCGTCGCGGACGAATTCCAGAAGAAAACGCCAGATACCGTAGGCAATCGCATACACGGCAAAATTGTAGTTGAACTTAAACTTGAAATACAAAAGTGCCATAACGCCGCCCAGAAGCAGCAGAAATATCATTTCAAACAGCTGTGTGGGGACAACGTTACCCGCATAGTCCGCCGCGCAGGGCAGACCGTACCATGCGTCGGTAGGTTTGCCGTAACAGCAGCCGCCGAAAAAGCAGCCCAACCGTCCGAACGCGTGCGCAATGGTTATTGCAATGGGGATAAAGGGAAGCGCGTCGGTCAGAGTTGCGTTAAGTTCGGGTTTCAGCCATTTGAATTTCGTTCTGGGATGAACAACGTAAATATACAGGTTGTACACGCCAAGAAAACTGGCTACGCCGCCTATAAGACCGCCGATAAACGTCATTCCGCTCAGATGGAAACCTGCGGAAGGATTGTCGATATAGTTATACACGGACTGGAAAAGCATTGCGGCGAATATGCCGAACGCCGTACCGAAAATTCCTATGAATATAATCATGTCCGTTGAAGCGTCGTTAAACTTTTTCTTCTTCATCGTGAAGTAAAGAAAAACAAAACACGCCACTATTCCAAGAGCAAGACATATACCGTAAAGATATACCCCTTTGCCGAAAATAGTAAATAAAGGATCGGGATGCATTTGAATTACCTTCTGAAAATTTACTGCTTTTATTTTACTATAAAACTTACGTTAAGTCAAGTTATGTATTTACGGTTTAATTATAATTATTTCCAGCCCCCTGCTGTACAGATATTATCGGTTATTCTTAAAAACATTAATGCGCGCCGACTTTTCAAAGTCGGCGCGCATTATTTTAATTATTGAGATAAACCTGTAGTTTCCGTCGTGCCTTCGGGCTCGGATACGGCTTTCTTTTTAGGGAATTTTCTTACATGCAGATACCAGAACGCGAGCGCGATAAACATACTTATGCTCCAGCCGAACGCCCACGCCCAGCAAACGCCTTTAAAGCCCCAGCCTGCGCCCACCAAAACGTAGACCAGAATTACGCGCAAAAGCAAATCCGTAAACGTGCTTATTGTAAAGCCAAGATTTCCGCCGCAGCCGCGAACCGCGCCGTCCGCAACGATTTTTACGCAGACGACCGGCAGAAAGCACGAAACTATAACAAGAAACTGCACCGAGTATTTAAGCGCGTCGTCAGTCAGTTTTTCCTTCTGGATAAATATCCTTGTCAAAGGCTCTGGGCAGGAAACGAAGACCGCCAAAAATATCAGCGAAATCAAAAGCGTATAACACAGCACCGCCAAAAAGCCTGTTTTTATGCGCCCGTACTCGCCCACCGCCTTGTTCTGCGAAATAAAGTTTGAAAGCCCGTTTGTCATTGCGACTATGCTGATAGTGCCGACCACCATAAGTTTGAACGCCGTGGTAAAACCCGTTGTGGCGTCCTCCCCGATTCCGTTTATGCACTTTATAACAAAGAAGTTCCCCACCGAAACAAAGCTCTGTTGCAAAATTATGGGAATGGACGCAAAAATCAGTTCTTTCAAAATTTGTTTATCGAAATATTTTGGCTTCTCTTCCGTTGTTACCGAACGCATTTTGCGCATAAGCACGTAAAACGTGGCGCCGCACGCTATCACCTGCGAAATGAAAGTCGCCCACGCCGCGCCCGCAACGTCAAGGTGCAGTACGCACACAAACAGTAAATCAAGCCCCACGTTCAGCACGGACGATATTACAAGGAAAATAAAGGGCGTTTTACTGTCGCCGAGCGCGGAGCAGATTCCGCAACCGAGATTGTACAAAAACACGAACGGCAGCGAACCTATGTAAATATAAAGGTATTCGAAACAATCGCCGTAATAAGACTGCGAAACGTCCAGCGCTTTTAACGACAGCCCGCCGAAACCGAACCCCACCGCCATAATAAGAAAGCAGAACGCGGAAAACGCTATAAGCGCGGTATTGAAAGTTTCGCGCACTTTTTTATTGGCGTTCCCGCCGAAGTACTTTGCTATTATTACCGAACAGCCCCCGTTTGCACCCAGCGCAAAAGCAAGCAGAATATTTATTATTACGGTAGCGTTGCCTATCGCGTCAATGGCAAGCGCGCCTTCTTCCGCAAAATTGCCCACCACCAGAAGGTCGGCAAGGGAATACAACTGCTGCACCAACGCGCTTCCGAATAAGGGCAGCGAATACAATAGCATCTGCTTCCATACGTTGCCGCTTGTTAAGTTTACTGTTTTACCTTTTGTCATACGGCTTATTATGATACTTTTATAAGCTAATTGCAATTACTTAATATTAAATTTTATTTTGAAAATTCCGCACAAGGTTTTTTACCGCAATTATCAAATATACCCAGAAAAACAACTGCCGCGCGGACTTCAAAAAGTCCGCGCGGCAGTTGTAAA
>CAOMHR010000010.1 GCA_948482865.1 Christensenellaceae bacterium | reverse complement strand
GGCGCCGTCAGCGCCGACAATCCGCACCGACTTGAAAATATCGCCCGCCTGCAATGCGGAACTTGAAGGCGCGTCCTGTGCCGACTTAACCCGCACCACTTCTGATATTACCGCGCGGTTGTTTTCGCTGTCGTATCTTGAATAACTGTCAGAAACTTCTGTCACGACGCCGAGATAAGCCTTGTTTACCCCCATAACCAACGAACCGCTGTAACTGTCGTACATAAGTTTTAAAAGCCGCTTCACATAGTTTGCAGGCAACACGTAACCGAGATTGTCAACATCTGAAGAATCGTCTTTTGAGTTTACGATACCCACTATTTTTCCGTTGGTATTAAACAGTCCCCCGCCGGAGTTTCCGTGGTTAATAGGCGCGGTAGTTCTGAGAACGCGGTACTCAATATTGGCGGCTCCTTTGTCCGAAAGGTTAAGCTCTATATATTCGCTGTCCTTGCTCACTATTCCGTCCGCCGCGCTCATCCCTTCGGCTGCGGCGTTTCCTATCGCATACACCGTTTCGCCGATATAAACGTCTTCGGAATCTGAAAAACTTGCAGCTACCGCGTCGCTGCGTTTAATCACTTCGCTTCCCGTAACTTTTAAAAGAGCGATATCATAAGTTACGGAAGCGCCGATAACCTGCGCTTCTATTCCGTAACCGTAGTCGTAAATGGCGCTGTAATCTTGGGCGAAACTGTAATTTACGCCTTCAACGTCCTGACCGAAAAGATAAAGCCTTACGTATTCGGAGATATAGTTCGCGTCGGACGAAGTATCGTCGTAAACAACGTGGCAGTTGGTTACAACGTACGCATCGCCCGCTTCGCGGTCAACGTCAAGAATTACGCCCGAACCCGTATACGCTTTATAAGAATAACCGTTGCCAAGTAAACTTGTAGTTTTGTATTTAAACCTTGTCATAATGGTGACAGCCGACATCAGCGAGCGGTTTATGCTTGCCTGCAATGACGCCGCCGAATTTATTTCGCCGCCAGAAAAATTGAGATACTCCTTTAAAAAATCTTCAAAGGTAAGATTGTTGTTTCCCGTCTCTCTTTTCAACGCTTCGTATGCGTCGTAAATAGAAACGTCCGTTCCGTCCTTGCCGTCGCGCCCGTCAAGCCCGTCACTGCCTGCGACCAATCCGCAGCCGCAAAACAGCATTAACGCCGCCGCGCAGAACGACGCGAAAACAGTTAAAAATTTCTTCATATCAATTCCTTTAATTTGATTATTGCCAACGTAATTATAAAATAACGCCGTTCTTTTTAAGCAACAGCCTTGCCGTATCAACGCTGTCCGTGCCGTGCGCGTTTTTAACGGGCGCAAACTCGTTGTCGCGCTCCACTTCGAAAGCAAGGCAGCTATCCATAAGTTTTACCATATCGACGACCAACGTCTCAAACTTATAGCCGTTGGGTTCTTCGGGGACGACCCTTACGCCGTTTTCAATGTGCGGCACCGCCTTTTTTGCAAGGTGATAAGGCAGATTCCCCGAAAGGGTTGTGTTTAGACGGCTTACGTTAAAAAGATAGTTAAGCGTTACGCCGTATCTGTAAACGAGTTCGCCGCCCCTTTCCTTTTTGTTTGCAAGCTCGGGCGGCATTTCGTAATATTCCACAATGGCGGGCTTACCGTTTTCTTCACACAGAACGCCCACCTTTTCGTCCGCGCAAAGTTTTTTGACAACCTTTGCGCCGCAGTTAAAACCTGACATTAATGTAGCGCCTATAAAAACGGGGTCGCAAATGCGCTGCAAAACGTTATCCACGCCGAAAACGTTCAGCCACTCTATACCTTCGCGCTCTATAATTCGGTTGTAACCGCTGTTTATTAGCGACGAATACCAACCGCCGTTGCCGTTAGGCGAAAGCGACACCCTGTGTTTTTGGTCTAAAAATATTTTACCGTCGAAATCGCACGTCGGTTCGGTGTTCTGGACAAAGAAATGAACCCTGTCGCGCGGATATCCGAAATAGTTGTTGTCTTTGAAAAACTGAACCGTTTCGCCGTTGTTCAGGCTGTTTGTCATTATAAACAGCGGAAAATATCTGCCCGATAAATCGGTTACGTCCTTTATGTTGTTAATAAGCTGTTCGAATATGGACAAAAACCGCGTCTGCCCGATGTTGTACATACCCTTGGCTTTATCGAACCCGAGACGGGTTCCCTGACCGCCGGCAAGCAGTACCGCGCCGACCTTTTTATTTTCAAGGGCGCGAAGCCCCACTTCTTCAAACTGCGGACGGCGGCGTTTTACGTCGTTAAGCGTAACCGCCTGCACGGGACGTATTTTTACCTTTGCCTTCGAACCGACAGCCTGTATATTCTTCACAACCGAAAAGTTGATATTTTCAATCTCTTCCAACAGCTGTTCGCGCTCGGCTTCGTTAAGTTCGCCGTAATAGTCCAAAAGGTGACTTTGACCGCGCTGTTTTAAAATTGTTTTCGCTCTTTCGTAATCCAAAACATTCCCCCAAATATTTGCTTAAAACGTTGCGTTAATTATATTATATTTGTGAAAATAAGTCAATAAATTTGTTAAATTTCAATTATACTATTGAAAATTATAAAATATTATTATATAATATAATGTGTAACGAACATAAAATTTATGTTAAATTTTTGCCCCGTAAGGGTAATAAGGAGGAAATATGTTTTGTACGGAATGCGGAAACGAACTTACGCTTATGTTCAAATCGGACGAAGGTCTTGTACCGTACTGCAAACACTGCGATGAATTCCGCTTCCCCCGCTTTGCAAGCGCCGTAATTATGGTTGCGTTTAACCGCGCCAAGGACAAAGTCCTGCTTGCAAAACACAAGGGTCAGGAAGACTATATTCTTTTTGCGGGATATATCAAAAAAGGCGAAACGGCTGAAAAAGCAGTGTCGCGCGAATTTAAGGAAGAAACAAAACTGGACGCGGTAAAATTCAAATACCTGTCGTCCCGCTATCACGAGCCGAAAAACATTTTAATGCTCGGTTTTGTGCTTATAGCGGAAAACGGCGAGCCTTTGCCCGACTATAACGAGCTTGAAGAAGTTAAATGGTTTACCGTGGACGAAGCGTTGAAAATAATTAAGAAACAGTCGATTG
The DNA here is from genome assembly GCA_948482865.1 of Christensenellaceae bacterium. Lineage (GTDB taxonomy): Bacteria > Bacillota > Clostridia > Christensenellales > Borkfalkiaceae > Coproplasma. The sequence continues at coordinate 16,246 of CAOMHR010000010.1, read as the reverse complement.
CAGAAGCTCTGTTAAAGAGCGCAATCATTGAAATAAAGAAACTTTAAAGGAGAAAAAAATGAAATTACTGTTATCCAACGCCGCAATCGGCGGTATTGTCGGCGGTGCGGTAGGCGCGGTAGTTCTTATAATCATAATCTGGGCAATTTGCACCCACAACAAGATTGTAAGAATGAAATCGCAGATTGAAGACGCTTTTGCAAACATAGACGTTTACCTTAAAAAGCGTTTCGACCTTATCCCCAACCTTGTCGAAACCGTTAAAGGTTACGCGAAACAAGAAAACGAAATTTTCACCAAAGTTACGGAGTTGCGCGCGGCGGCAATGAAAGCCAACACCGTTCAGGAAAAAATCGAAACGAACAACCAACTGAGCCGCGCAATATTGCGATTTTATAAAGTTACCGAAAACTATCCCAACTTAAAAGCAAATGCAAACTTTATGGATTTGCAAAACCAGTTGAGAAATATAGAAATCGAGCTTGCTCAATCAAGAAAGTACTTCAATGCAACCACGCGCGAATACAACACGTACGTTCAGGCTATTCCCGCCTGCTTTATCGCAAAATCAATGAAGTGTGCGCCGCTGCCTTACTTTGAAGCAAACGAAGAAGAAAGACAGAACGTAAAAGTACAGTTTTAATTTTACGGGCGCAGGGTCAACTGCGCCCGTTTTTTATGAGTAATATGAAAAGAGTTAAAAAATTACCGATTATTTGTTTATTTATATGCATTGTAGCCGCAGTAGCGCTTTTTGCGGCATTTTCTGCCGGCGGAAAAACGGCAAGCGCGGACTCCGACTACGACTACGATGAGCCCCGCCCTATAAACCAGACCTATATCGAAGGTTACGACGTAACAATGGACGTCAATTCAAACCGTAAAATAAAAGTCACAGAAGATATTACGGTTTATTTCTACAATAACAGCGGATTCATGAGAGATATACCCGTAAATGCGGGCGAATTAGTCCATAACGTAAAAGTACGCGAAATTAAAGACGGAAAACAAATTCCGGTTTTATACAATGTCAGCGGAAGTAGCGATGACTCAAATAACAGTTTTATCTCTGTGGACATAGGCGACTACTCAAAAAAATTTAACGAGCTGCATACCTACCGCTTAGAATATGACTACTGTCTGACAAAAGCGCAGGAAGGCAGCGATATGCTTGCCCTTACACCCATAGGCGCGGGTTGGGAATGCAATATATACAACATAAAAATTAAGTTGATTCTGCCCGAAGGTTTCATTTTAGACGACCGCACGTTCTGCTCTACCTACGGCAGATTTGACAACGAAAATAGCGTTGCCATTCACAGGGGCGTTGCCGAAAACGGCAAACAGACGCTTTATACTGATACTATCCCATATATAGAAGCGCGCTCGCAGGTCAGGTTTGACGTACATTTCGAAGACGGCATTCTGTCGACTTACTTCGACTTTACTCCTTACATCTGCGTTATCGTTGGCGTGATATTGATAATTGCCTTAGCGGTAATTAAACTTGTATTCTTCAATAAACACAAAATTATACCCGTCGTGAACTTTGAAGCTCCCGATAAAATGGACCCTTTAATGATGGGTAAACTTATAGACAACTATGTTGACGATTCGGATATAACCGCGCTTATTTACTACTTTGCAGACAAAGGCTGGCTGAAAATAAACTTTGAAGACAAAAACAGCGAACCCGTTTTGATACGAACCGTTAAATGCCTGCCCGAAGGATGCGCGGACTATGAAAGGCTGACATTTGACAAACTATTTTCCGGCAACGACACGGTGACGCCCAGACAGTTGAAATACAAATTTTATAAAGCCATACCGAACATTACGTCGCAGGTAAACGCAAAGACGAAAAATTTGTATTCGATAAAAAGTAAAATTGCTTCGTATATATTCGCCTTACTTGGCGTACTTTTAATTGCAATTGCCCCGATTTGCCTTGCGCTTGCACAAATTTCAAAAATATTTATAATAATAACGCTTCTGCCGCTGTTTTTTGCGGCATTCCCCGCATTTTTTGTTTATCTCTTTTCACGATTGGTAAAATCAAACTATCTGAAATACAGCATCAAAAAACAGGTGCTTTGTTATTCAGGGATAATTGCACTGTGCGCGGTACTGTCGGTTTTTTACGTTTTCCTTGTCCCTTCATATATAATTCCGATACCTGCAAAAATTGCGCTATGCGTGATTTGCAGCGCGCAAATTATATGTTCGGTGATATTGGTAACCCGAACGGAAAGTTACGTTAAACAACTTAACGAAATTATAGGGTTTAAAAACTTTATTAAACTTGCAGAAAAAAACCAACTTGAAAAAATGCTTGAACAGGACCCGCAGTATTACTATCACATACTGCCCTATGCTCAGGTTCTCGGAGTAAGTAATATCTGGGAAGAAAAGTTTAAGGATATTACTATAGAGCCGCCCCATTGGTGCGCTACTTCAAACATACTATCTTTTTACGTAATGAACAGAATGATAAACAACTCGTTCTCGTCAATGAAAGAAAATATGTCATCCCGTCCCAGTTCTTCAGGCTCAAGCGGATTTTCCGGCGGCGGTGGCTTCGGCGGACACAGCGGCGGCGGACACGGCGGCGGTGGCGGAAGATTCAGATAATATACGCAAGCGGCGCGGAACTTTAACGTTCCGCGCCGCAAATATTATACAAAAATGAAAACACGTACAAAGTAAAAATTTACTCGCTTTCAACCGAAACTTTTATCTTTGCCGAAATCCCTTCCATAAATTTCAAATCCACGTCGAATACGCCTACCGTCTTTATCGGCTGCGAAAGCACGACTTTCTTTTTATCAACTGCAAAACCGTCCCTTTGCACCGCGTCGGCAACGTCGGCGGCAGTAACCGAGCCGAACACTTTTCCGCCCTGCCCCGCCTTAATTGCTATGCGGAACAGCTTGCCGTTTATATTGTTTGCAAGCTGACGGGTGGCTTTTACTTCTTCCGCCTTATGAAAATCCGCGGCGGACTTTTTTTGGTTTAAATCGTTCAGCTTTGTCGCCGTAGCAATTTCAGCCAGTCCCTTTTTTATAAGAAAGTTGCGCGCATATCCTTCGTTTACGTCAACAACTTCGCCCTTCTTTCCCTGTCCTTTTACATCCTGCAATAAAATAATTTTCATAAGCACTCCTTTTAATCATTTTACTTAAAATAATGCTGTTTGTCAATACCCTGCGAATAAATTACGCGCCCCTGCACAAACTGATTGCGGAGGATATATTATGAAAAGCGCAAATCACGATATAGCTTGTAACGTAGAAGGTTGCAAGTTCAACCTTAACGGTTGCAACTGCACTCTTGAAAAAATCACCGTAGGCTGCACTTGCGACAGCAAAGTTTGCACCTGCTGCGAAAGCTACTCAAAGAAATAAGCGAATATGAAAAAGCGCTGAAACCAGAACTGGTTTCAGCGTCTTTTTTTATTGTAAGTAATCTGCAAGGGGAAGTTTTAAAATTCCCATTGCATTTAAAATATTGTTGTTGTAAATATAGGTTGCGATGCCGCTCTTTTCAAAGTATGCGTTAAACACGTTCATAAACTCTAAGTCGTGCACCGAATTTAATACCGCGCCCAGTACAAGCAGAACGGCGAGAATTACCACCGTCAAGCCTATCGCGCCGAAGACGCCATCAATACTTCTGAAAATTTTGCCGCCGCGCGCCATGTCTATAAATTCGGGAACGAATATTGCGATTAATATTACTGCCACCAACATAACGGCAAACAGTCCGAAAGCTATTATACACTGCGATATAAACAGCGTGGAAAGTTTCATCTGCTCTAACAAGCCCGCAATGCTTGCAAGTTTAGGTGCAAGATGTCCGTCAAGCGCCCGAGCCACTGTTATAAAATCGTCTACCTTAAACGCAAAATAAACTGCAAGCACGCCCGCGCCTATGACCATAAATATGACTATAAACGTCCACAGCGCCGAAGAAATACCGCTTGAATAACCCGTTTTTATGCAGACCGTCAATATTGCTATGACTGCAAAATCGAACAGGTATTTTTTGAAAAATATCCAGCTTCCGTTACTGTATATTTTACCGAACAGCGCGTAAAGGCTTCCGCCTTCGTTTGCAAGGCGTGTAAAATCAATTATTGCGATAAACGCCGCCGCAAGTATACCGGCAATCACTACGCCCTTCAACGCAGACACTACCGCGCCGAAAACCCTGTTCAGAACGCTCCAAACTCCGCCCGACTGTTTGGGTTTGTGCTTGGTGAGTTTTTTATACTCTCTCATATCTTCAGCGGCAAGCGCGCCGAGAATTTTTACCGTGTTCTGCTCGTTTTCTATGTACTTAGAATAATAAGACATCTGTTTGCGCTTTTCGATTCTCTTTGCAAGCAATTTTCTGAAAAGCCAGAAAAGGAACATAAACAGTCCGATAAAAAATATCGTAATGCCGAGCGATATAGAACCCGCCGCCACAGCCGGAAGCGCTTTCATTTTATTTGAAATAAGTCCCGCTATAGGTATGGCGAGAAGTCCCGTGAGAATAAATTCCACTCCCCAGGACCCGACGCGCGTAAAGCCTTTAAACACGCCTATACAGCCGCCGACAACGGCAAAAGACAATATAAAGCAAATAATTGCTATACCCATAATGTTCATTTTGTCACCTTTTGGGGGACGGTTTTATTTGTTAAAACTGTCCTTTAACGAAACGATTTCAGAAAGAACAAAACCGTTATCCGTGATTTTTTTGAAATAACCCGCCCTTATAAGCTGGAACGATTTTCCGTCTTCGCTGTTTGCAAGGTATTCTTCAGCTTTGCCGTAAAGAATTTTTTCGCTTTCCGGATTAAGTCTTTCGGCGTAATCCTGGTCGGGATACTGCTCGTCCTTTAAAAGCGGCTCGTACTGTCTGAACTGCACGTCCGCGCCGTACTTTGCGTCCACCCACTGTATTACGCCCTTTGCTTTTATATCGGTGGGCGCGGAAGAACCGCTCTTCGTTTCGGGGAAGTACGTGCATAAAATTTCCTGCACTTCTCCGTTTTCATCCGTCTTAACGTCGTCGCAACGCACGATATACGCGCTTTTAAGGCGGACGTTGCCGCCCTTTTGCAGACGCTTGTATTTGGGCGGCGGATTTAAAGAAAAGTCGTCCCTGTCTATATAGACACTGCCGGTAAACTTAATTTTTCTCACGCCGCTCCCTTCCTGCATGGTATTGACGTCAAAATCAAGCTCTTCTTCGCCGGAATAGTTTGTAATTGTAAGTTTAACGGGATTTAACACCGCCATTGCGCGTTCCGCGGTTTCGTTCAGCTCGTCGCGTATACAGCTGTCAAGCTGAGCCTGGTTTACAACCGAGTACGCTTTTGCCACGCCGACGTCCGCGCAGAATTTTTTCAACGCCTTGGGCGGGACCCCGCGGTTTTTAAGACCCATTACGGTGGGCATTCTGGGGTCGTCCCAGCCGCGGACAAAACCTTCGTCAACCAGCTTTTTCAGATAGCGTTTTGACATAAGCATATTGGTAATATTGAGCCTTGCAAACTCTATCTGTCTGGGAAGGGGCGCTTCAAACCCCGCCTTTTCGACAAACCAGTTATACAGCGGTCTGTGGTTTTCAAATTCAAGCGAACAGAGCGAATGAGTAATTCCTTCAATCGCGTCCGACACGGGATGCGCAAAGTCGTACATAGGATACACGCACCACTTATCGCCAGTGCGGTAGTGCGGAACGTGCGCTATACGGTAAATTACGGGGTCGCGCATGTTCACGTTGGGCGAAGCCATATCTATTTTCGCGCGCAGAGTCTTAGAGCCGTCGGGATATTTCCCCGCTTTCATTTCGCGGAAAAGTTTTAAATTTTCTTCCGTGCTTCTGTTTCTGTACGGCGAAGGCGTACCCGCTTCGGTAAGGGTGCCGCGAGTTGCGGTTATCTCTTCCGCAGACAAATCGCACACGTATGCGTTGCCGTCAGTAATATACTTTTCGGCAATTTCGTAAAGCCTGTCGTAGTAGTCCGAAGCGAAAACAAGTTGGTCGTACTCAAACCCAAGCCACTTCACCGCTTCCACAATAGAATTAACGTAACTGTAATCTTCCTTTGCGGGATTGGTGTCGTCCATTCTGAGATTCAGCTTGCCGTTATACTTGTCCTTTACGCCGAAGTTAATACACATAGCCTTAATATGACCTATGTGAAGATATCCGTTAGGTTCGGGCGGAAAGCGCACCTGAATGGCGTTGCCGCGGCTTTCGAACTTGCCCGCTTCCAGCTCTTCGTTTATAATCTGTTCAATAAAATTACTTGCTTCGGGAAGTTTCATATTTCTCCTTATTTAAGACAATCCCGTAACGGTACCGTCGGCGTCGATATCGATATGTTCGGCGCTGGGCACTTTTCCGAGACCGGGCATAAGCATAATTTCACCTGCGACAGCGACAACAAAACCAGCGCCGCCCTTGTAGATTATGTCGCGCACGTAAATTTTAAAACCTTTGGGCGCGGCAAGTTTTTTGGGGTCGTCGGAAAGGGAATACTGCGTTTTTGCTATTATTACAGGCAAGCCCTTTATACCGCACTTTTCAAGCGACTGAATTTTTTCAAGCGCGGTTTCCGAAAAATCTGCGCCGTCGCCGCCGTATACGTTTTTGACTATGCTTTCAATCTTTTCAACAATGCCGTCTTCAAGTTTGTAAGAATATCTGAGTTCCGACTTTTTCCCGCACTCTTCTATAACCGCGCGAGCCAAATCAAGACCGCCGTCGCCGCCTTTTAAGAACACGTCGGTAAACACCGCTTTCGCCCCCGCCTTTTCGCAGGCTTCAAGCACGGTTGCAATTTCTTGCGCGCTGTCGGTTGCAAACCTGTTCATAGCCACAACGCAGGGTTTATTGTAAACCTTTTTCACCGTTTCAACGTGCTTTAAAAGATTGGGAAGCCCTTCTTTCAGAGCAACGATATTTTCTTCGGAAAGATTGGACTTGTCCGCTCCGCCGTGAAGTTTTAACGCCTTGACCGTTGCAACTACTACAACGCAATCGGGCTGTATTCCCGCAACGCGGCACTTGGTGTCAAGGAATTTTTCCGCGCCCAGATCCGCGCCGAATCCCGCTTCGGTAACGGTATAGTCGGCAAGGGTCATCGCCGTATAAGTTGCGCGGACAGAGTTGCAGCCGTGCGCAATGTTGGCAAAAGGTCCGCCGTGAACTATTGCGGGAGTGCCTTCGAGAGTCTGAACAAGGTTGGGCTTTATCGCGTCCTTTAAAAGGGTTGCCATTGCTCCGTCCGCTTTAAGCTGTTTTGCGCGTACGAAGTTGCCGCTGTCGTCAACGCCTACGACAATTTCGCCTATTCTCTTTTTCAGGTCTGCAAGGTCGCGCGCAAGGCAGAGAATAGCCATAATTTCCGAAGCCGCGGTAATTTCAAAACCTTCCTGTCTCGAATAGCTTTCGCAGCCTGCCATTTTGCCCGCTTCGCATTTTATAGTCATATCGCGCAGCGCCCTATCGTTCATATCCATACAGCGGCGGAAAGTCACCTGTTTTATTTTAAGCGCGTTACCCCTGAAAATATGATTGTCAATCATAGCGCAAAGCAAATTATTTGCAGAAGTTATCGCGTGCAAGTCGCCCGTAAAGTGTAAATTTATATCCGCCATGGGAACAACCTGCGCATAACCGCCGCCTGCCGCCCCGCCCTTTATCCCGAATACGGGACCCAGAGAAGGCTCTCTCAAAGCAAGGCAGACTTTTTTGCCCAGTTTCGACATTGCGTCTGCAAGGCCTATCGAAACGGTCGTCTTTCCTTCGCCGCTCGCCGTAGGGTTTATAGCGGTGACAAGTACCAGTTTAGACTTGGGGTCAACTTTTTTTAAGTTGATTTTCGCCTTGTATTTGCCGTACAATTCCAAATCGTCTTCCGACAAATCCAGTTTTGCGGCGACGTCGCGCACGTCTTTCAGTTTACAGCTTTCAGCAATTTCGATATCGGATAACATCTTTCACCATAAGTTTTTCTTTGATTATACCACAAACCTATATAAAATGTATATCTTTTATTACAACTTTTTCAAAATTCAACCACAGGAAAAGTTATCCTTGCAATTGCCGCGCCCGCTTACAATTCGCTTGACTTAGCCGTTATATTTTAATAAAATATTTTCAAAGAATGAGCGCGCAGTAAACCAGCTGCGTAGCGTTAAGGAGAATATTTTATGTCGGATAAAAAGAGAACCGTCACAATGGAAAAACTTGTGGCGCTTTGCAAAAACAGGGGCTATATTTTCCCCGGAAGCGAAATTTACGGCGGACTTGCAAACACGTGGGACTTCGGACCGCTCGGCGTTGAATTCAAAAACAACGTGAAAAAAGCCTGGTGGAAAAAGTTCGTTCAGGAATCGCCCTATAACACGGGGCTTGACTGCGCGATACTTATGAATCCTTCTACATGGAAGGCTTCCGGTCATCTCGGCGGATTTTCGGACCCGTTAATGGATTGCAGAAACTGCAAATCACGCCACCGCGCCGACAACCTTGTTGAAGATTACTGCAATAAACACAAATTAGACGTAAAAGTGGAAAGCCTTGACAACGACGCGCTTGAAGCCTTTATCGCAGAAAAGAAAATTGCCTGCCCCGTGTGCGGCAAGTCAGACTTTACGCCCATAAGAAAATTCAATCTTATGTTCAAAACATTTCAGGGCGTTACCGAAGACAGCGTAAACACCGTTTATCTCCGCCCCGAAACCGCGCAGGGCATATTCGTCAACTTTAAAAACGTACAGCGCACTTCGCGCCTTCGCGTACCTTTCGGCATAGGACAGGTCGGTAAATCGTTCAGGAACGAAATTACACCCGGAAACTTTATATTCCGCGTGCGCGAATTCGAGCAGATGGAACTTGAATTTTTCTGCAAGCCCGGCACCGATCTAGAGTGGTTCGCATACTGGAAAGACTACTGCAAAAACTTTCTTCTTTCGCTCGGTATGAAGGAAGAAAACCTGAAATTAAGAGACCATTCACCCGAAGAGCTTTGCTTCTATTCCAAAGCCACAACGGACTTCGAATATAACTTTGCATTCGGCTGGGGCGAGCTGTGGGGCATTGCCGACAGAACGGATTACGACCTGAAACAGCACCAGAACGAAAGCGGCGAAAATATGGAATACACCGACCCCGTGACGGGCGAAAAGTATATACCCTACGTAATTGAACCTTCTTTGGGAGCAGAGCGCGTTGTGCTTGCTTTTCTGACCGACGCTTACGACGAAGAAGTGCTCGACGCGGAAAAGAACGACGTGCGCACCGTTCTGAGACTTCACCCCTTCCTTGCGCCCTATAAGGCGGCTATCTTACCGCTGCAAAAAAACCTTTCGGACAAAGCGGACGAAATTTACAGAAAACTTGCAAAGAAATTTTCAGTAACCTACGACGTAACGGGCTCTATAGGAAAGCGTTACCGCCGTCAGGACGAAATTGGCACACCCTACTGTATAACCGTTGACTTTGACACGCTTGAAGACGGCTGCGTAACCGTGCGCGACAGAGACAGTATGCAGCAGGTAAGAATTAAAACGGAAGAACTTGAAAGTTATATTGAAAAAAGCCTTGAATTTTAACATCTGAAAATTTAAGCCGCGTCGCTGTTGCGACGCGGCTTTTTATTTTATTCTGCTTCCTGACCGCCTTCGGCAAGGTTTTTATCGATATATTTTTTAATTACCGATTTGCCTATCTTGCTGCCCAGCCTTAAAAACTTTTCCTTTACTTTAGACTTGGGTTTTTCTTCTTCCTCTATGCTACCTTCAAACTCAAGGTCCTTGCACGGGTTAAACGTAACGTAACCGCACTCGGTCGCATAAGAAAAGATACTCTTTAAAACGCCTTCGATAAGAAGCTTGTCGCTTTGCGCGCCCTGCGCCACGCGCAGAATTGTTGCGGGTTTTATGCTGTTTACGTATTTCTTGCCCAGCAACGGAATTAAATAATTGTCAAGGCATCTGCCTATATCGTCATAATATTTCTGCGAAATTTTTTTAACTGTTTTGCCGTTGCCGTCTTCGGTTACGACAATCTCGTACCATTCAAGCGCGACGGCGGAAAAGTGATATTTGATTTTAACGGGGGACAAAAGCCACCTTGCAAGTTTTGCAAGACCGCCCGCAATAAGCGGCGTTAGCGCTATTATCAGACAGAATACCGAAAATATTACAAGCACGATATCTATTGCAATGTGCTGCGCCGTAAAATCGCCGCCCTGCATTACCAATGCGAGAGCCGTTATTGTAAGTCCCAGCGACAAAAGGCGCACTATAAGACGGCAGACCGAAAGCATTTTTTTGATGGTTTTCACGTTTTTCGTCTTTGCCGAAGCGCCGCAGGCTATGCCTATAAGCATAACCAGAAAAACCGCCGCATACACGCCGATTACGACGTACAGCAGAATTGCGCCGCCCTTATTGATATGGTCGATTATGCCGGTGAACATAATATACGCCATATAGACCACGGTAAAAACGAGGCTGACTATAAGCGAAAACAAGTTCAGCCTGCGGGCAATGACCGCACGGTTGTTATATACGTTTTTTACGAAACATCTGATATCGAAAACGTCCTTGGCAAGCGTAAAGGTTTCTTCCGCATTAATAGTGTGACGGATTGCCTTTTCTTCCGCGGGCTTTTCTATTTCGTTCTTTTTCTCTTCCATAATTTACAGTCCCCTGTATAACCATTATAGCACGGTTTCATACTGTTTGTAAAGAGTATCCAATTGTATTTTTATTCCGTCAAGCCTTGCCGCAAGCTGACCGACCTTTACGTAATCCGAAGCGGTTTCAGGCTGCGCAAGGAGCAAATTTATCTGCTCTTCTTCCTTTTCAAGCGCGTAAATTTCACGTTCAATCTGCTTTGCAAGCTGTTTTTTGCGCTCTTCTTCCGCCCGCTCTTTTTTGGAACGGTAACTGCTCTCCCGCTCTATCTGCGCAGTTTTCTGCTTTTCGGATATTTCTGCCAAATTTTTACAATCGGCAATTTTCTTTTTTTCCGAAAGATAATTTTCGTAACCGCCGCCGTAAACTTTGAGCGAACCGTTTTCTATCTCGGCAACGCTTTGGGCAAGAGCGGAAATAAAATACCTGTCGTGCGAAACGAAAATAAGGGTTCCGCAAAACTCTTTTAAAGACCTTTCCAGCCCTTCGCGCGCAGGCAAATCAAGATGGTTGGTAGGTTCGTCCATAATCAAAAAGTTTCCGCGCTCGCATTCAAGCACGCAGAGCGCAAGTTTCGCGCGCTCGCCGCCGGACAGAGTTCTGACTTTCTTGTCCGCGTCTTCCGCATAAAGTCCGCACCTTGCAAGCGCGGCGCGGGCTTCGGTCTGGGTGTAGCCCGTATGCCTTTCCCAAAGCTCCTGCAACACCGTATTTTCGCCGTCAAGATTTGCCGACTCCTGGTCGAAATAGGCAAGCTTTACAAATCTCCCTTTGGTTATTGACGGATTGCCGTTTAATATTTCCTTTAAAAGGCTGCTTTTGCCAGTGCCGTTTTCGCCCAACACCGCAACTTTTGCGCCGCGTTTTACGTCAAGGCAGGCGGAAGTTAACAGCGTTTTGCCGCCGCGCTTTAAATTAAGATTTTTAATTTCAAGCGCGTTTTCATAAGGTTCGGTATCGTATAAAAACCTGAATTGGGGCGGTTTTGGCGGAATAAAAGGCTTTTCCAAAATCTCCATTTTTTCAAGCTGTTTCCTGCGGCTCTGCGCCATTTTCGTGGTGCTGGCGCGTACTAAATTTCTGTCTACATAATCCTGCAATTTAGCCCGCTCTTCAACCTGCGCTTCGTATTCTTTCTGAAGCCTTGCAACAAGTTCCGCCTTTAAAATTTTGTACTTTGAATAATTGCCCGCAAACGAAAGCAATTTTTTATTTTCGAGTTCAAGCGTCCTTTTCGTGACTTTATCCAGAAAAAACCTGTCGTGAGAAACAACCAATATCGCGCCGTTAAAGGTCTGCAAAAACTCTTCCAGCCAAAAAAGCGTCGGAATGTCAAGGTGGTTGGTGGGTTCGTCCAGAATAAGCAAATCGGGATTTTCAAGTAAAAGACGGGCAAGTTTCAACCTTGTCTTTTCGCCGCCAGACATTGTATCTATAACTTGGTTATACCTGTCCGCAAACCCCAGACCGTTCAGCACGGTTTTTATTTTGATTTCAACATTGAAACAGTCGTTAGCGGAAATATATTTGTTTAGGCTCTCTATTTTGGCAGACAGCGCGTTGTATTCTCCGCTTGCGTATTCGGTTGCGGCAAGCCCGTGTGAAAGTGTTGAAAGTTTTTGCACTGCGGCAAGCTCTTCCTTGAAAATCCCGAGCATTTCGGCGTAAACGGTGTTGCCGCACGTATAGCCGCCGCTCTGTTCAAGGCAGCCTATTTTTATGCCGTTCTTCCTTAAAACCGTTCCGCTGTCAGGCGCATACTCGCCCGTAATAAGGCGGATAAGAGTGGTCTTACCTTCACCGTTTGCGCCGATAAGACCCACACGCTCGCCTTCGTTTAAGGCAAAAGTCACGCCCGAAAATATTAAGTCGCCGCCGAAAGAAAAAGCGGCGTTATCCAATGAAATCAACATATTAATCCGTCTGTCCGCGGACGCCTTTTAATAGTCCCAATCGGGGATAAAGTTCCGTCCGCTGCTTTCGATGTTTTGTATGAACACGTTTACAAGCCCGCACCTTTCCGCTTCGTCCAGAACGCGGCTGTATTCGCGCGGGGTGATTTTTCTTTGCAGTTCTTTAAAGTTTTCTATTTCGCCAAATGGCGTATACTGCGCCATCAAACTGAAATAAATGCTTTCGGGCAGGGTTGAAACAAATTTTACGACGTTGACCGAATCGTACGCGGCAAGCGGCAAAACAAGATGGCGCACTATGCAACCCGAAAGTATTTTTCCGTCTTCGCGCATGTTCAAAGGCTTGTCCGCCATAAATTTCACCGCAGGCAGCGCAAAGTCCGCATAGTCTCCGCGGGCGGTATACCGCTTTGCCAGCACGGGGTCGATAAATTTCAAATCGGTAAGCCAGATATCAACAAATTTATCCGCCCCTTCAAGGCTTTGAATTTTTTCGTATCCGTGCGTGTTCCATACCACAGGGATTTGCGGACGGTAAATTTCAAGCGCGGCTTCAATTTCGTTTAAATAATGCGTTGGGTTTACGAGATTGATATTTTCGGCGCCGTCCCCTTCAAGCCGTTTAAATATATCGGCAAGTTCGCGCACCGAAATATTTTTTCCGCGCCTGTTGCGGGAAAGGTCGTAATTCTGGCAAAATACGCACTTTAAAGAACAGCCGCAAAAAAACACGCAACCGCTTCCGTTTTTAAACGATACGGGCGGCTCTTCAAACGGGTGAAGATAATATTTTGCAATTTTTACGCCGCTTACCCCGCACGCCCCGCTCGTCTTTCCGCGGTCCGTGCCGCAGGATACGGGACACACGCTACAATTCATACGGATATTATAAATTAAAAGGCGGCAAAAGGCAAGTTTTGGTTGACAAAATTAAAAGCCGCTGTTATAATACCGTCAAACCTATAAAGAGTGTGCGAGAGAACGGCTCGTTGACCACACAGCAACCTGCATTGCAAGGTGCTAACGCCGCGTCCTATGGGAATTATAATAAAGTCATTTATCCCGTTCGGCGCCGAACGGGATTTTTTTAAGGAGTTACTATGTCTACCGTAATAAAAGCCGAGCTAATGAAAGAAAGCGACAAAGCCCGATATTTTGAAATGTCGCGCGAGTTCTACTCTCTGGGCGTTACCAATTCGCAAATTTCCGACAGCGGGCGCGAAAGTTTCTGGAAAGAAATTATTTGCGGCGAAATAGTTAAGGGTTATATCCTGCGCTATGATACGGAAGTTGCGGGTTACGCCGTATGCGCGCTTTCGGCTTCACAGGAAGCCTGCGGAAGAGTGCTTTGGCTGGACGAACTTTTCGTCAAACCGCAGTTCCGCGGCAAAGGCGTAGCAAAAGAGTTTTTCAGATTCATTGAAAACAGCGACGAATACGGCTTTGTGCGTCTGGAAGTAGAAAGTGAAAACGATAGGGCAATGAAGTTGTACAAATCGCTGGGATACAAAGACGCGCAATATATTTCACTTTACAAAAAAACAAATAAATCCGATTTGGAAAAGGAATAAAAATGAAAAAATTATTTACAAGCGAAAGCGTGACCGAAGGTCACCCCGACAAACTTTGCGACAACATTTCCGACGCAATCGTAGACGAAATTTTTAAAACCGATAAAAACGCACGCTGTGCGGTAGAGTGTTGCGCGGCTTACGACAGACTTCTGATTATGGGCGAAGTCACCACCTGCGCCAACGTGGATTACGAAAAAATTGCGCGGGAAACCATTAAAAAAATAGGCTACACTTTCGGCACCTTTGCATACGATAAATGCAAAGTCACCGTTGCCATTCACACCCAAAGCCCCGACATTGCAATGGGAGTTGACAACTCTTACGAAAATAAAGCGGGCGGCGCGCGCGAAGACGTTTTGGGCGCGGGCGACCAGGGTATGATGTTCGGCTACGCCTGCCGCGAAACCGAAGAGCTTATGCCCCTGCCCATTTCACTTTCACATAAACTTGCGATATGCCTGTCGGAAGTAAGAAAGACAGATCTCCTGCCCTATCTCCGCCCCGACGGAAAGACGCAGGTCACCGTTGAATACGATGGAAACAAACCCGTACGCATTGATACCGTCGTTATATCGGCGCAGCACGATGAAAAAGTTTCGCAAGAAGTTTTAAAAGAAGATATTCTGAAACACGTTGCAAGCGTTCTGCCCAAGCAGCTTGTAGACGAAAACACCAGATATTTCATCAACCCCACTGGCAGGTTTGAAATAGGCGGTCCCGAAGGCGACAGCGGACTTACGGGCAGAAAAATCATAGTAGACACCTACGGCGGCAGATGCGCGCACGGCGGCGGAGCTTTCTCGGGCAAAGACCCCACGAAAGTAGACCGTTCGGCGGCGTATATGGCGAGATATATATGCAAAAATCTTGTTGCCGCAGGACTTTGCGACGAAGTGCAGCTTCAGGTGGCTTACGCAATAGGCGTGTCCCACCCCGTTTCCGTGTTCGTAGACACTTACGGAACAGGCAAACTCAGCGATGGCGAAATTGCGGATATCGTAGTGCGCGAATTCGATTTGCGCCCCTACTCCATTATCGAAAAACTGGGGCTCCGCGCGCCCATCTTTTTGCAAACGGCGGCTTACGGACATTTCGGTAAAAACGGATTGCCGTGGGAAAGACTTGACAAAGCACAGGATTTGAAAAAATACTTAAAATAATAAATGTCTAAAATTAACGCGCTCAAAAAAATTCTGTCCGATATGTTCTTCCCTAAATCGTTCACTTGCGACATTTGCGGGATTGAAACTTTCGACGGCAACATCTGTCCGACCTGCTTGAAGACGGTAACTTTCAACAACGGGACAACCTGTCCGGTATGCGGCAGAAAAACCGACCGTCCCGAAATCTGTCTTGAATGCAAGGCGACAACCCCGCGCTTCAAAAAGGCAATATCCCCGCTCGTCTACAACGGCGGCGCGGTCGCGCTTATCGCAAAATACAAAAACGGATGCGGATATTTAAAAGAATATTTTGCCGACCTTATCTGCCGGAAACTCGAAAATTTGCCAAAAGCCGACTGCATTGTTTACATACCTATGACTAAAAAGTCCATACATAAACGCGGTTATAATCAGGCGGAACTTCTGGCAAAAAGCATTTCGGACCGTACGCAGATTCCCGTACTCAAAGACGGACTTTTAAAAGCGAAAGAAACCGCGGCGCAGAAAAGTCTTTCCAAAAAGGAACGCGCGACTAACCTTGCAGATTGTTTTAAGGTAAACGACCGCAAGCTGATTAAAGACAAAACAATTTTACTTATAGACGACGTTTTAACTACGGGCGCGACGGCAGACGCCGCCTGTAAAAAACTACTGGAAGCCGGTGCAAAATGCGTTTACTTTGCCGCCGTGGCTTCCGTTGAATTTAAACCGTTCAAAGAAAAAAAGACGGCTGAAAAGCCAAAAGAATAATTGACTTTTATCCGCCGCTGTTGTATAATTTTTAACTGTAATCACTTTGGAGAGATGGCAGAGCGGTAAGCGCACTGCGCTTCGGTACGACGAATGCTCCGCATCCGCCCGCTCTCCTTAAAAAACTTAATTTCTTTTGG
>CAOMHR010000009.1 GCA_948482865.1 Christensenellaceae bacterium | reverse complement strand
GGGGGGTATGTATGAAGAAAAAAATTATCGCGCTTATTGCGGCGTCGCTGACGGCGTTGTCGGTTTCTGCATTTTGCGCGTGTAAAACGGGGGAACCGCCTGCGGACGAACCCGAACTGCCCGTTGACTGGCTTGACAGTGAAGAGAATAAGGAAAACTTTTCGGCGGGCGGTTACGTAAAGGGTAAGACAGGCGATTTTACCCAATACGAAAATACCGACGCTTACCGCAAGGTTTCCACCGCGGACGAGTTTGTGTCTGCCGTAGTTGCGGCAAAGTGCCATTACACAAACGTGTGGGACAACGCAACAAACACCTACACGCAAATACCTGCCGAAGGTTACACGGAAGAAACTATGTGGGGCAGCGTGCGCGTAATCGAAATTACGCAGGACCTTAATCTGGGTTACTACAATCTGAGCAGCGCCGCAAAGGGCAGCGGGGTAGTGGACGATTACGCGAAAAACCTGCCCAAGTGGGACGGCTTGTTAAGCAATTTCGACACAGTGCTCGAAAACGGAATTTCGCAGATTAAAATAGAAAACACTTCAAACTTGCTCGTTTATTCCAAGACGGGCGCAAAAATTACATATGCGGGCTTTAAACTGACTTCCGATAACAACGTAGTTTTCAGAAACCTGCAATTCGACGGACTGTGGCAGTGGGAAGACGCGCCCGTAAACAGTACCGCGAAGATAGGCGATTACGACTGGTACGGCTGGGCGTATTTCAAAATAGCTTTCTGCGGCTACACCTGGATAGACCACTGCACTTTCGGCAAATCTTACGACGGACAGATTGACTGTTCAAACCCCGTGTACAACGCAAACGCGGGCACGGCGTTCCGCGCGCCTTTGGGTGCGGACGGCAACAACGGTTTGCAAATATCCTGGTGTAACTTCAACGCCGGCAGCGACGATAAAGACGGTTATATCTACAAAGAGATGCTGAAAATCGAACAAGGTTATCTCGCGGGGAAGACCGATCATCTCTACTACAAATCTTTAAGGGACGCAGGAGTAAGTTTCGAGCAGATTTTATACGGAATTGCAATTCCGCAGAAAAAGGGCTTTCTCTGCGGCGACGACGCTAAATTTTCGGGCAGTTACGAAAATGCCGACGACTACAACTTTAATCTGAAATTGCGGGTTTCGTTCGCAAACTGCAAATTTATAAATCTTGAAGACAGACTTCCCAAACTGCGCGGCGGCAATGCGTATATGTACAATTGCGTAGTCGACAGCTCGCAGTACTACAAGTACAGGACGGAGTTAAAAACGCTAAACGCCGCAAGCATTGTTTCAAAAGTGAACGGCACATGGAAGTGCGGGCTTGTGTCGCAGGGTATAGTCTGCGGCAACGGCGGCAGCGTAATGGCGGAAAGCTGTATTTTCAGGGGTATAGATTCCCTTCTTAAAAACAACGACAGCAAAAATACCGCGCCCTACGTGAACGGCGGGTACAGTATCGTCAACTGTTTTTACCAAAGGGGAGAAGGCGAAAAGGAATACATAGGCTCGTCTTCGGACACTTCGCCCAGATTCCCCAACGCCACGCCCACAAAATTGAAGACGGAGTTTTTCAAGTGGAACACGGCGGACGGTAAACAACCTTTCACCGTTCGGGCAATAGGGGTTGAAGCTCTTGAAGAGTATCTTAGCCACGAAAAATACGGTTCGGGCGTAAGAACGGAAATTTCCGATAAACTTTTAAAAAGCAGTTATTAAAATCAATAAATCCGCCGCGCAAAATTGCGCGGCGGATTGTCTTAATAATTTTTATTTTTGATTTCTCTTCCGATTAATTCATCAAGAGTTATGCCGTAATAATCGGCGAGAGCAACGCATTGCCGGATATTAGCAATGCCTTTGTCGCTTTCTATCCAACTGATTGTGTTTTGTGGCAAACCTGTTGCTTTTGCTACTTCGGTTTGCGTAAGATTGCGGGATATTCTAATTTGCTTAATTTCGTTACCAAACATATTTCACCTTAAAA
This sequence comes from Christensenellaceae bacterium, assembly GCA_948482865.1. GTDB lineage: Bacteria > Bacillota > Clostridia > Christensenellales > Borkfalkiaceae > Coproplasma. The sequence goes on along the minus strand of CAOMHR010000009.1, from coordinate 17,939 downwards.
AGAAGATATCAAAACATTGATAAATTTGCTTGACATATCAAAATCTTGCTAATATAATAATATCAAGATACTGATAATGCGGTATATAAATTTGGTGTCAAGTTTCAACGCAAGAATGCACTTCTATACGGACAATACAAAGGCGCGGCGGCTCCGTTTACGGGGCCGCCGCGCTTTATTGTGTATTCAAAATCCCGCGATAGTCTGTTACGCCGCGCGGTTGAAACAGATTATGCGACGAGCAAGAATAGCAGAAAGCGGATTAAGGCGCGTCATTTCGAGCCGCGGAGCGCGAGAGAATCCCAAAGCGGTCTGCTTATGGAAGATTGAAATGAAGCCGCCGTAAAAAACTTTCTCACCCAAACAAGGTGAAAATTTTTGCGCAAAAGAGCATGCGCAAAAAGATTCTTCGGCGGCACACAGCACGAGAGCAAGAAAGTTTCAAACAGCAAAACTCAGCTGTGTTCCGCTCAGAATGACGCATGAAGGCGTAAACCCGTTGACGTTTATCAATTTGTTAAACAAACGGAACAGTAGTAAAGATACACGATTAAGCGGAACGCTTAGTTTGACGGGAGCGGAAGTCGAACAAACGGAAGAGAAATAAAGATATGCGGTTAAGCGGAACGTTTAGTTTGACGGGAGCGGAAATCAAACAAACGGAACAGTAGTAAAGATATGCGGTTAAGCGAAACGTATAGTTTGATTGGAGCGGAAATCAAACAAACGGAACAGTAATAAAGATACGTGATTAAACGGAACGTTTATTGGGGGGATTTTACGCCCTTTATGCGCCGCGCCGTTATCAGCACGCAAATTAAAAAACCTTCGTCCGTGCGCGTAACTTCCACCGAAGCCTTGCCTTCGGTTTCAAAATACTCGTCGGTAACTCTTTTTAAGTCCGATAAAAACAGTTCGCGGTCGGGTTCGGACATATCGTCCCTGTCCAGCGAAATCATTGCGTTTAAATTCTGCGTCATAATTTTTCTCTCACTTTTCTTTTAATATATCCGTTCAGCCCGAAGTAGGGGCGCATAACGTTGCAAATTCCGTCCCGCCTGCCCGCAATGTTTTCTGCGGCTATTTTAAAGGCTTTCAACGTTTCGTTTTTCCACCTGCCAAGCTGCAAAGACAAATCTTCGGGTATTGCCGCTTTCAGGTTCATACGCAAAAGCGAAGCTATTTCCTGCGCCGTCATAACCGCGCCCGATAAAATCTGCCCGCCGTTCAGCTTGTTCACTATAAGCCACAAATCTTTCATTCCCCCGTCCGACAGTTGCGAACGGCAAAAATCCGCGCTCTTTACGGAAGGGGCGTAAGGGTCGGTCACTATTACGGCGCAGTCGCAGGCGGACGGCGCGATATTGTCGCACAGTATGTAGTCGAAAAGTCCGTCAACTTCGTTTATTGCCTTAACGGCGGCTTTTCTGTCCGAAAGCCCCATTGACGACATAAATGAAAGGTTGCCGGAAGAAGGGTGCGAAACAAGGGTCTGTTTTGCGCGGCACGCCCCGCGTGAGTAGTCCGCAAGCGTGTAAACCTGCATATTAGGGCAGCCGCCTATCTGCATTGCGCACGCCGTAACCGAGTCGCCGTCCACAACCAAAGTCCGTTCGCCAATGCCCGCAAGCGCGAGTCCCAGCCCTACGCAGCAGGTTGTGACGCCCGTTCCGCCCTTTAGACTTGTCATATAAATCTTTTTTGCCATTTTTTCTCCTATTGCAGTGTTTTGTTACATTATAAATTAATGTAGTAATCGAAAAATAGGAACGTTTGTCTTAATTTGTAATTTTTTCTTGGGCAATGTAATAATTTTTAATGACAAATGCTCAAAAACGTTTGACAATATGTTTTTTTATCTTTATAATTGAACACAGTTATATTTATAAGGGATATAAGATATGAAATTCGGCAAAAAGATAGCGGCTACGCTGCTTGGAATATTATGTGCGGGTTGTGTTACCGGCGGACTTACCGCCTGCAAGGCTAAAGGACCCACCGAAACGCCCGACGACGCGACGACTTACCGTCTGGCGCTTCCCAACGACGGTTCTGCGCCCACCGCGCACACCGGACTTGAAAATATAGGATATATGGCTTACGCGCTTGACAGACAGGACTATTATCACGCGTATGCTTACTGCGCTTCGAAAGCTATGGGCTACACACAGGTTACGCAGACCTGGAAAGACTATAAAGACAGCGTAATGATTTGTTCGGACATTACGTATTCGTCACTGGTAAAGGCGGGAACGCAGGCGTGCTTCGTTAACAACGAAGTTTATATGCGCACTTCCGAAACCCCCGGCAAATCTACCAATTCCACGTCGGCAAAATGGAAAACTTCACAACCCACTTATTACGACAGGGCGAAATACCTTAAAACTTACGGCGAGTATTCAACCGAAATGTCGGTTTACATTATAAACAAAGAAACAATTAAAAGCTGGGGCGAAGTCGTGGATAACGGCGACGGCACTTATACGCAGTCGTTTTCGCTGAACAGCAAAGCCGCGTCTTATTACCAGTACGGTATGAAGACCAGGGGCGACCTTAAAGGCTTTCCCGAATTCAACAGCATAGAAATTTCGTTTACTTTCGACAGTAACTGGACCGTTCTTTCAAGCTATTGCGAAGAAAAAACAAAGATAGCGCCCAGCTCGCTCGGCGGAATCGCAATGGACTCTACGGCGAAAGTAACCACAACTTTCTCTTACGGCGAAGACCAGTTCGACAACGTGCATTACGGTTATTACGACAGTTATTACAAACAGTATCTCGGTAAAGTGGACGACGAACAGGACGACCCCGCAAGCGACGACGTGGATATTTTAAACGTGCTCGGCAGCGCGTTCAGCGGCGTGCTTGCAGGCGGTGAACAGTTCAACGCGGAACTTACCGTAGGGCAGACCGATTACAGCGGAAAAATTTATCTCTCTCTCGCAAGCCTTGAAGACGTTCTTGGCAGTATCGACGCGCGCATTTCTCTCGGCAGAAAGGACGGCAAGCAGGATTTGTACATAGATTTTGCGGGCGGCGCGGTAAACGCTTATTACAGCGACGAGTTTGCAATGACCCTGAACGTGGACGCGGTTTCCACGATAATTAACCAGTTCAAAGAATGGGCTGAAAGGTTTAAAAAGGACGGCGCGGCGGCAGCTTCGTACGCGCTTACCGAAGAAGAGCAGTCCGAAAGCGAAGGCTTTGACATAGCTTCATTGCTTGGAATGTTCAAAGAAGAACACGACGACAGCACCGTTACGATTTCGGCTGAAACGGACGATTTACTGGGTATGGGCATAGGCGTGCGCCTTTATATGCATTTCGACCGCGACGGTTCGTCCTACAAGTTCAACAATATAGAACTCGAAAGCATTACATACGATTCAACTTCGATAGACCTGCGCGCAAAGATTTCGCCCGACAAGGACGGCGAAATAATTTCGCACAACAAAGCGGACGCACCCGCAAACCTTGCCGATTACGCGGCGGGCGTTCACTCTATGCTTGACAGTGACACGCTTAAAGTAACTCTTGATTTCGACGGCTCAAAGCAAAACGTAATAGATATGCTTAGCGGACTCTCCGTAAAGGCGCAGGCTTACGTTGAACTCGGTTACGACATTGCCACCCGCGTGGACCTTGACGTGGCGTACGCGGGACTCAACGCGGAACTTGCAGTCTACTACGGCAACAATATCGACTTCAAGAGCGCGGGTAAAATTTATCTCGAACTGTTGAAAGTCAACGGCGAAGAGATGGGCGCAAAAATTTACTGCGATATAGACGAAACTGTGGACGCGGTAAAAGAACTTTTAAGTTTAATCAATAACAGCCAGACAGACGGCAGCCTTACCGAAGACCAAAGCGGGGAAGCGGCAAAGTCTGTTGCGGATATAATTAACGGCATACTCAATCTCAACTTCGGCGAAGTGCTGGGCGATATTTACGCAAGCAATTCGCAGATACGCGTGTCTTGCGACGTTGACGCAATAGTGAACGCGCTGGGCGTTAACGTAAACGGCGTTAAATTCGGCACCGCCGCGCTCGCGTTGGGACTTACAGACGGAAAAGCCAATCTTTCGCTTACCCTTGCCGCGCTCGGTCTCGATATGAGAGTGGAAGGCAGCGGCGAACAGGTTGTTCTTCCCGACAGGGGCGAATATCTCGACGCGGCGGGACTTATAAAACTGGTTTCGGTCGCGGTAAAGGAAGCTGGATACATAATCGACGCGAAAGCGGTTGCTTTCGAAATAGACGGGCTTGTAGTAATTGACAATATGCCCATGCAGATTGTGGGCGGCGGCGAAGTAAGCTGGAAGGGCGGACTTAAAATTGCCGTAGACGCGGTTATGACTATCGCGGACGGAACTTCTGCTTCAAGCAAGGACGAAGTTGCGCTTAAACTTTTCTACGACGCCGCGGCGGAAGAAGGCAAGCCTTTCGTAAAATTCGCGGTAAACAGTCTGGGAATGGAAATTTACGACAAGGACATTACAGACACCAAAAACGGCATTCAGAACATAATAGACAGCGTCAACCTTTTGATTAACGGCGAAAAGAGCGGTAACGCAACGGCTTCGTCTGCGGTCGGGCTGTACAATACTTCGGTTAACCTTGACGGCGGCAATATCGGCGCGGCAGTGGAAGAGATAGTTGCAAGCAACAACTTCCAGAAAATTCTGGGCGTTGTTCTCGGCTTTGTCAAAGACCTTTCGGTTTCCACCGACTACGACGTTGAAGACGGCAGCGTAAGCAAACTTATGATTAACCACGCGCTGTACGGCAATTTAACCCTTACGGCAAACGGTTCTCTTGCGCTTGACGCAAATATCACCGACGAAAACGGCGCGCAGATTTTAGACGTTTACGCAGGCGTTAAGGCGGGCGACGGCTCCGGTTTCGACAGGGTAAACTCCGCTCTTGAAAACTGCGAGATATATTCAACGGCGCAGACCGAAGACGCATTTGCCAAAATAGTTTACAACTATCTGTTCGCCGTTGTCGAAAACGAACTTTCGGTTTCGCAGACTCTGGGCAGCAATACGTACGAAGTCGCTATCCATCTTGACGGCGCGAACAGCGAAATTCCCGCTCTGAAAGAAATTACGGTTGACGCAACCCTGTACTACACGCAGGGACTTGCGGGCGACAAAATAAAGGGCGACAAACTTGCGGAAATCGACCTTGTTTTAAACATAGGCGCAACCGCGGTCAACGCAAACGTCCGCTACAACGACGAAAAAATTTATCTCAGTCTTGACAAAATAGGAACTACCAATCTCAATGAAATTAAGTTCTATGCGGCTAAGGACGACATATCTTTGGCGGTTGAAGAACTGGTGAGATTAATTACTGACGAGAACTTTATAACCACCCTTTCGAAACTTATTCACCCCGCGGAAAGCAAGGCTGCCGCAAGCAGTTATGAAGTTGCACGCGGTGACGAAAACGCTCTTTCGGACCTTATCACCAAACTTATTTCGTTTGATTTTGCAAACACGATATCGTTCAATAAAGTGGACGGCGTTAACACCGCGACGGTGAACGTCGACAATATTCTCAAATTGTTCGGTACCGATTTAGGTTTTGAAATAGGTACGGCAAAAATAGGAGTAGACCCCAAAACGCACGCCGTTACAGGCAGCGTGTCCGTCGGCGGCAGGGACTGGATTAACCTTTCAGCCGAAAAAGCGGCAAGGCGCGTTTACGCGGATAACTGGCAGGCGGCTTATATAAACGCAGGTTTCGTACCCACGCTCATTTCCGACTTGTATAAGACCGTGACGGACGACAACGGCGGGATTTACACCCTGTATACGTTCGCTGGCAGAATCGATATAGCCGTAAAAGTTTCCGTGGGTATAAGCATCAATAAAAATATAGAAATGAACGTAACTTCGCTCACCGTAGGTCTTGACCAGAACGGACAGTTCTACCTGACCGTTCTTGCGGATTTGAAGGGCAGTTCCGTTCTTGGCTTCACGCTTGCTTCGGCAAACCGTATTTCCATTACATATTCAAACGGATACGTAACTTTCGGCAAGGGAGTAGGTACGGCGGACGCGGTCTACAAAGTAATGACTCTGGACTATCTGCTTGAAAACGCATTCGTTGAACATTCCGGCGGCGTTGATTCGCCTATCCGTTGGCTGATAGGTATGAGCGACAGCGTATGGAATATAATCGCGGGCGCTGTGCCTTCGCTCGTTTCGGACGGCACGCCCACGTATACCCTGTATGAAACGCTTGCAAATGCTTCGGCTTCGGACGGAAATTTCTATCTCACCCAGTTCCTGACAGGTTTCGCAATAGACGTGAACGGCTCTACCGTCACAAGTTTCGGAAGCGGCACGGCTGCGGCTGACGCGCTCGGGTTCGGCGAAAACTATTACGCGTTGCAACTGAACGCCAATGGTCTTACGGGTGGTGTACTGAACAGCCTTTACGTAGGTCTTACCCGCAACGACGAGCAGGGCATAACCGGAATAAAAGCGATAGGTTCGCTTTCGGCTTCGCCCGCGACGGTCAATCTCACAATAGATTTGAACGAATACAAAGAAGGCGTTACAAACCTTTACGAATCGGGCGAATTGACGGGAGAATACGCCGCGCCCAACTACTACAACGTAGTAACGGAAAATTACGAAATAGACTTCAATAAAACGTTTGAATCTTCAGACGAGCATATTGAAAAGGTATTCGGCTGCTACACTACCGGCGAAGAAAATCCTTATGCTTCCGTAAACAAGTATACAAACGTAACATTAACCGTAGAGTACGGCGATATGCTTAAAACGGCTTACGGGCAACTCGGATTAGAGCTGAACGAAGACGGCGTTTACTTCAGGGCAGACGATATAGCTTACAGTTCTATAGTGTATTTAAGAACGCCTTTTGCACCCACATGGGTCAACGACGAGCATACATATAAAATAATTTATACCACCGACAGGGAAGGCAACAACAGAATTACCGACCAGGACGACGGCAGAATTTATATGCAGCTCTGGGGCGATACAACTATATACGCGCAGGTAGAGAAGTCGGTTAAAATCAACTTCGTAACGGGAGTCGACGGTGTCGGCACCGTAACGGGCGGTTTTGTGGACGACGCGCAGCTTATAGAGTATTCAATCGGCGGCTATACCTTCCTTGGCTGGTATGCGGATAAAGACTTTACCGTAAAGACCGATTACGCCAACGACGCTAATATAGTAAAGGTTGACGGCGTTCCCACGGTTTACGGCAAATATATGATTGCCGAAATGACGGTAAACGGAGTGGTCTACGCGTACACCGACAACGCTTATGAAGTTAAAGCATTTGACGAATATGCTATTAAGCCTTACACGGAGTCCGGTTCGACCCTTGTTCTCGAAAGCAATATAAACGGCTATCCCGTAACTTCAATCGCGGCAAACGCACTTAAAAGCTCTATGGTCAAAAACGTAGTCGTTCCCGAAACGGTAACGTCGGTAGGCGCGCAGGCGTTTATGGATAACTACGCGATAGAGAGCGTCGTATTCCTTGCAAAGAACGTGACCTTGGGCGGCAACGGCGTTAAGGGCGACAGCAGATACGTATTCTTCGGCTGTTCCGAAGCGTCGGGCGGCAAGACCACAAAATTGCACGTCTATTACACAAACATAACCTGCCCCGGCGGCGACTGGACCGAATACCGTGACGGCGCGTTCATACAGCGCAGCGGCACGGGCGGACTGCACTCCGCAAACTGGGCGTACGTAGAATATAAAATTTCCGGCAACGGCGTAACGCAGCTCGGTTGTCTGGCAAGCGGAGTCGTGAGCGACGGCTTGTCTGCAAATCAGATAAAAACTGCCGCTATTGACGAACTCAACAGGGCTACCGCTTCCAAGGGTTATATAAACGGTTACGAAGTTTCGGTGGATAACGGCTTTGCGGCTGATAATAAATATTACACCGTAAACGTTACAATTAACACCGCTACGCCTTACTATTATCTTTTAACCGTCGATATCGAAGGCGCGGTTATCAGCGGCGACGCGTGCGCGACTTTCGGTAACGACAACGCCGTATACGCGCAGGCAGGCACTACCGTGACGGTCACTCCCCCCGACGGATATGAATTTGTATCGCTTTCTGGCGTGGACGGCATCTACGGCGACGCTTCGGGCTATAAGTTCGATATGCCTACGCATCCCGTATCGTTGAACGGCGAAGTAAGGGAAGTTGAAATTACAAGCGTAATCATTCACAGCGCGGTGGATTATATCTATGACGGCGTAAGTTATGCGGCGGGTTACAACCTTACCGTTGACGGCGTAGAGCAGGGCGTAACCCAACTCGGGACAATTTCCGCAGAAGGATATCTCTTCCTTGGCTGGGCGTACGAAAAGGGCAGCGTGCTTGAATTTACTTCATCCACCGTGCAGTACGTAAACTACTATGCAATATGGGCGGACGGCAGGGACGGAATGCTGACCGGTGTGAAAGACGGTGCCGTTCTCACAAGCGGAACCGACCCCAACGCGGTTCAGATTGAAGTGGACTCTTCTGTGGCAGACAGCTTCTATGCCTGGTATCTGAAAGAAGATGCCGAATTCCACACCCAAATTACCAATCTCGATAAAAACACAACCGTTCTGTATCCCAGAGTTTTCTACTCTTTGAATTACAGCGTTTCAGGCGGCGCGGCGGCGTTTATCTTTGAAAACGTGCCTTCCGACCAGTGCGATAAGAATAATGCCACGCAGGAAGCGGGTAAATCGTTTACAGGCAAAATAGCTATGCTCGAAAACGGAACTTACAGCGTCAAGCGCGAACTTGACGGCGACACCCAGATTGAAATATATTATACGGGCGTCAACGGTCTTGAAATGTTCACTCTCCGCGTCAAGAAGAAAACGCTTTTCGGCGGGGTCGGCGGGTCTTACAGCCTTAATACCGACGGACTTGTAAATTCCGCAACGGCTAACGGCAACGTAAATCTTTCGGTAACGTTTTAAATAATACAACAATAAAAGCCGCGGCGTTTACGCCGCGGCTTTTGCATACCGCTTAATTTATATTCATACAATATTATATGAAACTTTTGGAACAGATTTTGGAAGAGCTGGGCGCGGATACGTTAAAATCCTTTTCGGTGGTGCCGGGTTTCGGCGGATATTTCAGAAGCGTAAAAGGCGTGGCGGAGTACACGCCCGAAAAGATAGTGCTTGCCCTTAAAAAGAACAGAATAACCGTGTTTGGCGACAATCTGACTCTCGGCAAATATTTTGAAGAAGACTTACTTATCCGCGGCAATATATCGGGGGTGACCGTTGACTAAGTATACACAGATTTCGGTGGTGTGCACAGCCGAAGCCGCGCTTAAAAAACTTAAAAAATCGCAGATAGGCGTTTACAACTGCAAAAAATCGGGCGCGGAATTTGCGTTTTGCGTAAAAGACAAAGACCTTAAAAAAGTTTTTGCAATTTTTTCCAACCCGTGTTATAATATAAAGGTAGAAAATCTCGGCAGACGCGCGGGGTTTTTGAAAAGCGTTGTAAACCGCATAGGGCTTGCCGTGGGCGCGTTCGTGTTTGTGGCGGCAGCGGCGGTATCCAATTCTTTCATATTCAAAATAAACGTCAGCGGCAGCGGAAGCTATCTCACGCCCGAAGTAAAGCGGATAATTTACGAAGCTGGCGCAAAAGAATTCAGTATGTGCGCGGGGTTTGACGCCCCTGCGGCAACGGGAAAAATTCTCGCTCTTCCCAACGTCACGTTTTGCAATATCCAGAGAAGGGGCAGCATTCTTACGGTGGACGTTCAGGTTGACGAAGAACACACGGATAAAGCCGAACTGTCTTCGCTGGTTTCCGACAGGACGGGCGTGGTTAAAAACGTAGTCGCGATATGCGGAACGGCGCGCGTTTCTGCGGGCGACACGGTAAACTCCGGCGACGCGCTCATATCCGCCTATACAATAATAGGCGAAGGTGAAAACGAAAAACGTGTGGACTGCCTTGCCGTCGGTTATTGCGAGCTGGAGTGTAAGTCGGGGTTCGAATACCCCGCCAAAACCGAGTCTGATGAAAATTTGCAGGCGGCTTACGCGCAGGCGCTTTTGTATGCGGAAGAAATACTTTCGCGCACGCACACCGTTAAACAGGTTGACGACGGCGTGGTTTACGTAATAGAATTTACCTATTTGCATAAGTTAAGTATAAATATTTCATAAGAAGGCTTTAAAATCATATGCAGGGAAATACAGTAAAAAAGGTCGTTGCGGGCAGCGTGGACAAGCTGCAAAAGACCGTGGGGACTTTTGATGAAAATCTGAACGATATAATGCGCGGACTGGGCGTTATTATCCGCGTGGACGGACTCGACTTCATAATCGAAGGACCCGAAGACAGCGCGCAAAAAGCCGCGTCTGTAATAGAGAGTCTTCTGACGCTTGCGGAAAACGGCGAAGCGGTAGATAAAAGTCGCGTTCTGTACTGCATAGAGCTTGCGCACGACAACAAGGCGGGCGACATTACAAAACTGTCGTCCGATACAATCGCCGTTACCTACCGCGGCAAACAGATTAAGTGCAAAACGGTGGGGCAGAAAAGATATGTTGACGCAATCAAGCGCAGCGGCGCGACTTTCGGCATCGGTCCCGCAGGTACGGGCAAGACCTATCTTGCGGTGTGCCTTGCGGTGCAGGCAATGAAGCAGAAACAGGTTGAAAAAATTATTCTCACTCGTCCCGCGGTGGAAGCGGGCGAGAAACTCGGGTTTTTGCCGGGCGATTTGCAGACGAAAGTAGACCCCTATCTGCGCCCTTTGTACGACGCTCTGCAAGAGATGTTGGGGCTTGAAAACTACACCAAACTTATGGAGCGCGGCTCTATCGAAATTGCGCCCCTTGCCTATATGCGCGGCAGAACGCTTTCTAACGCGTTCATAATACTCGACGAAGCGCAGAACGCCACGCGCGAACAGATGAAAATGTTTCTGACCCGCTTCGGCGACGGCAGTAAAATGGTAATAACGGGCGACGCCACCCAGGTGGATTTGCCCGACGGAAAATCGAGCGGTCTCGAACACGCCGCGCACGTTTTAAAGGACGTGGATGGCATAGATATAATTTACCTTTCCGACAAGGACGTTGTCCGCAACCCTTTGGTTATGAAAATAGTCAGGGCTTACGACGCGGACAGCAAGAGGAGGACTAAAGTTGAAGGTAACAAAACTGAACAATAAGGATATAATAAAAAGTCTCGCCGCTTTTATTGTCGGAACCATGGGCTTGGCGCTTATGGTAATTCTGATGATTGTCATAAACGACGTGACGGGCGGCATAAATACCGGCGAATATATCCGCAGCCATTCAAAAAGTATACTTCTGGTCGCGGTAGTTTTAATTGTGCTTACCGCAATTTTGTACTTCTATTTCTTTTTTGAAAACAAGTACGTTTTAACTCGGCTTTCAAAGATAACGGAAATATTTTTGCTTTTTTACGTGGGGATGATGCTCTGCTTCGTTTTAGGCAAATATCTTTCCGTCGTCGCGCGTCCCTTAGCGTTCGTAGCGCTTATGTCGGTAATGCTTTTCAGAAGGCGCGACAGCATATTTATGAACACTATTTTCGCGTTGATTATGATTATTTTGGACAGGTTTACGACTATAACCTGTTTGAGCGACGCGGACAGTATACAAAAGATGTACGACTCGTATACAAGTTTCTTCTGTACTTTCTGTGGCGGAATAGTTGCAATATTTCTTTGCCGCCGCGTGAAAACGAGAATTGCAAGCGTGCTCATAGGCTTGGTGCTTTTAATTCCCGTTGAAATAGTCAATCTGGTTCTGCACATTCCCGTAGATGGAATGACCACGCAAAAATTACTGGAACATCTTTTGCACGGCGCTATGAACTGCGTATTTTCAGTTATGCTGTTTATGTTGCTGTTGCCCGTGTTTGAGTGGATGTTTGCCGAGCTTACAATTTTCAGGCTCAGGGAATTGACTTCGGACGACGCGAAAATTATCAAAAAACTGAAATCGCAGGCGCCCGGCACGTACAACCACTGCGTAGTGGTGGCGCAGCTTGTCGAAGCCTGTGCAAGGGAAATAGGCGACGACCCCGAACTTGCTCGTGCGGCGGCGTTCTATCACGACGTGGGCAAACTGAAAAATCCCGAAATGTTTGCGGAAAACCAGTCCGATTACAATTTCCACGCAGAACTCACGCCCGAACTTTCGGTTGACATAATCCGTTCTCACGCAAAGGACGGCGCAAAACTTATCAAGCAGCACCACCTTCCCGACTTTTTTGCGGATATATGCGTACAGCACCACGGCACGCTGCCTATAAAGTATTTCTACGTAAAGGCTCTCAAAATGAGCGACGGCGGACTGAATATAGAAAATTATTCGTACCCCGGTCCTGTGCCGACAACCAAGATAGCGGCAATAATAATGATAGCCGACGCTTCGGAAGCGGCGTCGCGTTCCCTTACCGACCGTTCGCCCGAAAAGGTTGAAGCTCTGGTCAGAAGTCTTATAGAAGAAAGGCTGGATTTAGACCAGTTTAACGACTGCAACATTACAATGCGCGAGCTTGCAGTTGTAAAAAGCACAATAGTCAATCAGCTTACAGGCGTTTACCATTCGCGCGTAAGCTATCCCAAACTTACCGTTTCAAAGAAAAAGTAATATGTGCGAATTTAAAATTTATTGCGGGGAATACGATTTTTCTTCCCTGTCGCAGGCGTTTTGCGGCGAAGCGGAGTGCGACTGCGCCCTTTCGCTTGAAATAATGTTCACCGACGAAGACGGAATACGCGAACTCAATTCAAGAACGCGCGGCGTAGATTCGGTGACGGACGTTCTCAGTTTTCCTTCGATAGACGGGATATCGGGTAAGTTGCTTAAAAAAAGCGATTATCCCGCCGACCTTGACGAAGACGGCAACCTGTTTATAGGCAGTATAGCAATCTGCACCAAGCGCGCGCGTGAACAGGCGGAAGAATACGGACACAGCTATATGCGCGAACTGTTCTATCTTGCAACGCACGGGGTTTGCCATTTGCTTGGCTACGACCATATGACGGACGGCGACAGGGCGGCTATGCGCGAAGCGGAAGAGCGCGTTTTAGCAAAGTTGAATTTACAAAGATAAACGTAAAAGGTATTTAATGAACAGCGGATTTGTAGGAGTAATAGGTAAAGCCAACGCGGGCAAAAGCACGCTAATCAACGTTTTGGTGGGTGAAAAAGTTTCAATAGTTTCCCCCAAGCCGCAGACCACGCGCGACGCGATTATGGGCGTTTTGACAAAACCCGACTACCAGATAGTTTTTGTGGATACCCCCGGTATTTACAGGGCTAAAAACAGGCTTTCGGATATGATGACCAAAACTTGTGAAACGGCGGCGAAGGACGTTGACTTTATTCTGTTCGTCCACGACGGACACGGCGGAATTTCCGACGAAGACATATCTTTAATGCAGCGCTATACCTGCGGTAAAATTCCCGCGGCGGTCGCCTATACCAAAATAGATATTATGCCCAAAGAAAATATTTTGGGCGACGTTAAAAAACTGTACGAGAGTGGAATCACCTGCGACGTGCTGCCCGTTTCGGCGCGCAAGTACACCAATATCGCAAAACTTGAAGCCTATCTTGCGGACAAAATGCCGCAGGGCGAAAGAGTCATTCCCGAAGATATCGTAACCGACAAAAGCGACAGGTTTATGATTTCGGAAATTATGCGTGAGAAAATTCTTCTCAAATTCGGGCAGGAAGTGCCGCACGGCATAGCTATCGTCATAAACACCTTTGAAAAAAAGGAAAACGGCGTTTACGAAATCAATCTTGATATCGTGTGCGAAAAGCAAAACCATAAATCTATTCTGATAGGCAAGCAGGGCGCGGCGATAAAGGAAGTCAGCTCGTTTGCCCGCAGGGATATGGAAAAACTTCTTGGTTCTAAAGTCTTTCTTACGACTTACGTAAAAGTAAAAGAAGACTGGCGCAACCGCCCGCAGCTTTTAAAAGATTTCGGTTACACCGATAGATAAATAATTTACGGCAATTTGCGCACACTGTTTTTAACCGGAGTTACGGTTAAGGAGTGCGGGTATGAAAGAAAAAGACAGAGACGCGGCTGAGTTGGCGTGGAAAATGTTTGAAAAAACGGGCAACGTAAGCTATTATATGCTTTACCAACGTCTTCACGGCAAGGACTGAAAACCGTATGGAATTAATAGTAAACGGCATTACCCTTAAAGCGGTCGACTATAACGAAAACGATAAAATTTTAACCCTGCTCACTGCCGAGCGGGGTAAAATCACCGCCGGTATAAAGGGCGTAAAAAAGGCGGGAGCAAAACTCAAATTTGCCGCCCAGCCTTTTTGTTTTGCCGAATTCGTGCTTGCAAAGCGGGGTGAGAAGTACACCGTAATAAACGCCGCCGAGTGCGAAAGTTTTTACGACCTGCGTACGGACATAAATAAATTTTACGCGGCTTGTTCCGCTGCGGAAGCCGCCAACGCGCTGACTTACGAAGGCGACGAGTGTCGCGAAATTTTTTACGCGCTGGTTAAAGCGCTTTCGGATATGTGTAATTCCGACGGCAACCAACCGCTAATTGCGTTTTTGCTCGACGTTTTAAAAAAATCGGGTTACGGCATAAGCGCGGAGAACTGCGCGGCTTGCGGTAAACCGCTGACAAGTGAAAACTGTTTGCGGTTTGATCTGGACGCGGGCGCGTTCACCTGCGGCGAATGTGCGGGTACGGGGGCAAGCAGGGTAACTTACAACGTAATCCGCAAAGCGGAAGGTAAAACGTTCGAACGGGATTTCATAACGGCGGACGGCGAAAAACGTGCGTTAAGGCTCATACGCGAGTATTTTTCGCACAAGCTGAATTTCGCCTTTAAAAGCCTTTCTGAATACATAAGACTGATATAAAAACACGGCGCTTCTACGCCGTGTTTTTTAGTTGTTAGAATATACAGGAAATCAAGCAGCTTCCCAATAACGCTATTAAGCCCAGTCCCGCCAGAACGCCGAGCGTTCCGAACGTCCACGCCAGGGCTTTTTTCTTTTTGGCTGCTTTGCTTGTTTTATTGCCAAGTTTCTGGTTTGCAATCATTGACTGAACGTCAACGATAATTTCGGGTATTTCAAGCCGCTCGCCGTTTTCTATATTTTGTTCCGAATAAGTGCCGATTACGGTAGAGTGAATTTTCCCTTTTTTGTCCTTTAAATCTGCGAATATCGGGTAAATGTATACCGGCAGCGGACCGTAGGTATAGTTCAGACGGTAGCTGTTTACGCGGCAGTTTTGCAACTTGTAGTCAAGCCTTGCAAGTTCCTGCTTTGCTACCTTATTAGCAATGCTTTGCACAATTCCCGCAATTTCGCGTTCGTGATGAAACCTGTCATAGTCCAGTCTCTTAGCGACTATGCGGCAAGTCGCGTCGTCGGCAGTGTTTTCGGGCGGGGCGACAAGCATTAATGCCGAAGTGAAAGGACCAGCCAGTTTATATCTTTGTATATACCCGTCGTCAAGCCGTGAAGAAATTATATCCGTCTTTTTTCCGCGGGCGTCGGTATAACTTACGCCGTCCGCGGTCAAATCGCCTTCAATCTGCGCGGTTCCCATATAGGGGCAGTCTCCGAACCTGATATCTTCCGGACGCAGGACTTTGATTTGCGCCGCAACGGTCGGGTTGTCCTTTTCGAATGTACTGAAAGCCGCGGTGCTTACGTAATTCTGCAATCTCCGAATTATTTCGGTTGCCTTGTCTTTTGTCATTTCCATAAAATAAATCTCCATAAAGTATAGAATTTTCTATATCACATTATAATATAGAAAATTCTGTAAGTCAATAATTTTTTATAGAAATTTCTATAATAAAAATAGTATGATAAGCGATTTTAAACAGATTCTGAAAGAGTTTTTGGACGAAAATAATTTATCGCAGTCCGATTTTGCCCGCAGAATAGGGGTAAAGCAGGGGCAGGTGAGCGAGTGGCTTAAAGGAAAAGCCAAGCCCGGTTACGACACGTTGCGCGCAATGTCAAAAGCATTTTCTGTTTCGGCTGACTATTTTCTGGGGCTGACAGAAATTTACTGATTTAACTAATTTTCACAAATCCGCCCTAAACACTTGCTTAAATAATTTATTTATATTAGAATTATATAGATAAATCTGTAACAGATTAACAATAAATAAATTAAAATTCATTGGAGGATTTTTTAATGGCAAAGAAGTATTGCTATCTCTTCACCGAAGGCGACGCAAGCATGCGTGAACTTTTGGGCGGCAAGGGCGCAAACCTTGCGGAAATGACCAAAATAGGACTGCCCGTACCCCAGGGATTTACAATCTCTACCGAAGCATGCACACAGTATTACGAAGACGGACGCAAAATCAACGACGGTATACAGAAAGAAATTATGACGTATATCGACAAGATGGAAAAAATCTGCGGAAAAAAATTCGGCGATAAGGAAAATCCCCTGCTCGTTTCTGTCCGCTCGGGCGCAAGAGCGTCTATGCCCGGTATGATGGACACCATTCTGAATCTGGGCTTGAATGAAGACGTTGTAAACACCATAGCCGCAAAATCGGGCAATCCCCGCTGGGCTTGGGACTGTTACAGACGTTTTATCCAGATGTTCTCCGACGTCGTTATGGAAGTCGGCAAAAAATATTTTGAAAAACTCATAGATAAAATGAAGGAAGAAAAGGGTGTAGAGTTCGACGTAGACCTTACTGCCGAAGACCTTAAAACCCTTGCGCACTCCTTTAAAGCTGAATATAAAAACCAGCTCGGCAAAGACTTCCCCGACGATCCCAAGGAACAGCTTTTCGAAGCTGTTAAAGCCGTATTCCGCTCGTGGGACAACCCCCGTGCAAATATCTACCGTATGGACCACGACATTCCCTATTCGTGGGGTACTGCCGTAAACGTGCAGATGATGGCGTTCGGCAATATGGGCAACGACTGCGGAACGGGCGTTGCTTTCACCCGCAATCCCGCAACTGGCGAAAAGGGGCTTATGGGCGAATTCCTTATGAACGCACAGGGCGAAGACGTTGTTGCCGGCGTGCGCACTCCCATGCCCATCGATAAAATGGCGGAAGTTCTTCCCGACGTGTACAAGCAGTTCTTAAAGGTATGCGACACTCTCGAAAAGCACTACCGCGATATGCAGGATATGGAATTCACTATCGAAAAGGGCAAACTTTATATGTTGCAGACCCGTAACGGCAAACGTACCGCGGCTGCCGCAATTAAAATCGCCTGCGATCTGATAGACGAAAAAATGATTACCGAAAAAGAAGCGCTTATGCAGATTGACGCAAAATCTCTGGATATGCTTCTTCATCCCCAGTTCGACGCAAAGGCTTTGAAAGAAGCCGATAAAAACAACGTTGTCGGCAAGGGTATCGCAGCTTCCCCCGGCGCGGCTGCGGGCGCTATCGTGTTCACCGCGGAAGACGCTGTTATAGAAGGCAAGAAGGGCAAGAAGGTCGTTCTCGTACGTCTTGAAACTTCGCCCGAAGATATCGAGGGTATGAAGTACGCGCAGGGTATACTTACCGTACGCGGCGGTCAGACTTCGCACGCGGCGGTTGTTGCACGCGGCATGGGAACATGTTGTGTATCCGGTTGCGGCGACATCAAAATGGACGAAGAAAACAAATGCTTTACCCTTTCGGGCAAAGTATTCAAAGAAGGCGACGGTATTTCTCTGGACGGTTCTACCGGCAACATTTACGACTGTCTTATCCCCACCGTACCCGCAGACCCCAATTCAGGTTATTTCGGCAGAATTATGGAACTTGCCGACAAATATAAAGCTCTCGGCGTAAGAACCAACGCCGACACCCCCGCGGACGCCAGACAGGCTGCTGCGTTCGGTGCGCAGGGTATCGGTCTTTGCCGTACCGAGCATATGT
>CAOMHR010000008.1 GCA_948482865.1 Christensenellaceae bacterium | reverse complement strand
TATGATTTAATAATTATCTTTCTCTTCTTCTTAATGGTGTGCGCGAGAGAAAAACGCAAAGGGGAAATGAAGCGATTTAAAGCGCGTCCGTATTACCGACTACTAAACACACGCAGAAGCTAATTAATTTCAATGTCGGGCAAATGAACAGGCAATGCGGCGGTTTTATACGCCTATTTCTTACCGCCTACTCTTTTTCAAAATTGGAAGTTTCGGTGAAGTGTTTGCTTCCTATTTCTTAATCCGTATTACCTTAATACGCTACCTTTGCTTCGGTTTAACAAAATAGTTTATGAACGAATTACAAGAACAAATCTTAGCACTACTTGTGGCAAAGTTCCAAGGCGTGCGCAAAGACGGGTTACAGCATTTGGCAGCCGCTATCGGCTTACAAGTCGCTACCATAGAAGAAGCTAACGGAGTTGTAGATAAACTTACCGCCGACAAAGTTAGCCAGTACGTAACAGATTGGCGTAAGGTTGCAGACGCGGAAATAAGCAAAGCGAACCAAACCTACGAAAACGGACTGAAAGAAAAGTACGATTTCGTGGAAAAGGGAAAGCAAACACCGCCGACACCCCCCACGCCACCAGCAGGCGGAGCGATAACGCTTGACGCGATCAGCAAACTTATTGATGAAAAACTTTCGGGCGTGCAAAGTAGCATTACCGAGATTAACGCAAATAAGGCGGCTGCTTCGCGACGTGAACTATTTGTAGCGGAATTGGACAACGCGAAGATTGAGGGAAAGACCCGCGACGTGATGTTAAAGAACTTCGACCGGGCTAACACCTTTGCGAGCGACGAAGATTTCAACAGCTACTTGACCGAAGCGAAAGGCGACATCGCAGCCTTAGCGCAAGAACGCGCAGACGCAGGACTGCAAGGACACGATAAGCCGATTTTTGGAGCCGTGAACAAAGAAGGCGTAAGCAGTGGCGTAGCAGACTACATCAAAGCGCAAACCGAGAGTAAGACAGCCTTAACGGGCAAAGAAGTTTAACCGTAAATTCATTCTTTACAATGGGATTGAAGATAGACAGAAAGCAGGACAAACGTGTAGTACACGCTTGTACGCACATGCTGGCGGACATTCCTAACGGCGTTACCGTTTGCTCTTCCGAATTGGTTGCGGGCGGTATTTTGCAGGAAGGGACGGCATTAGGCGGCAAAGACGCTGCCGGGCTTTACCACGTAGTAAAGACCGCAAGGCTTACCGAAGACGCTACCGCCACTACAAAAGCCTACAAGGTGGCGAAAGGACATCATTTCAAAGTAGGCGATTTTATCATGTTGAAGGTAGGCGCAAAGGCTTACAAGATTACATCTATCAACACGTCGGAAACGCTTTACGACACCATCAACGTAGGCACTACTTTAGGAGAAGCCGCCACAGCAGGCGCAGCCCTTGTACTTGCCGCCGCTGAAAGCGCGGACACTACAAGCGCGTTCAAGTACGTGCCTAAAGCCATGACGGGCGACAGCTACGACGTGGAAGCCCTTAATAACCACTTTGTAACAGCGGTTACTATCGGGCAGTTCAAAGAGAGTGTTATCCCGGCAGTAAGCGACGACATTAAAGCCGCTTTACCCGGTATCAGTTTAATTTAATTGGGCTCTAAGTTATGATTAAGACTTTAATGCGCGGTCTTGTAGAGAAAGATATGCAAGCCGTGATTAATACTTACGATTTGAAGCCCTACTACTATCCTACGCTTTTCCCGTTGAAGGAAACTTATACCTTGACATGGAAGGCTTTGGAAGCGCAGGTAGGGCTTAAAATAGCCGCCGACTTGGTGGCACGCGGGGCGACAATTGACAAAAAGACCCGCGATGCGATTGCACGTTTGCAGGGGGACATCCCGAAAATTGCCGTAAAGCGTACCAAGAACGAAGACGAACTTACGGACTACGAAGTAATGTTAGCCATGACTTCGCAGAACCCCGACCTTCGCGCATTGGTTGAAGCATGGGCAGAAGACACTAATTTCTGCTGGACGGCAGTAGCCGCCCGTTTGGAATGGATGGCTTTGCAGGAAATCTCTTTGGGTAAGATTACACTTACCAACGAAAACAACGGTTCAGTAATCAGCGAATACGATGTAGATTACCAAATCCCAGCCGAAAGAAAGTTAGGCTTCCAAACCGGCTCGGCTTCTTGGGCTACTTCCGCTTCCGCGAAACCTATATCTAAGGACTTCAAGAACGTTGTAAAGGCAGCGAAGAAAGAGGGCGTATCTTTGAAATTCGCGTTTATGTCCCTTGACACGTTCGCGACTTTCGCGGAAACCGCAGAAGTACAGAAAATCTGCGCTTCTTTCGCCGTGAACGCCTTGAACCTCCAGCAAACGCCAAGCCTTGAACAAGTAAACAGCGCAATGAAAACGCTTCCCTACTTGAAGGGCTTGCAACTTGTTGTGATTGACCAAGATATTACCGTAGAACTTCCCAACGGTGACAGATACACCGGAAACCCGTTTACCGAGAACGTGGTACTGTTCACAGAAAGCAAAGTATTGGGACAAACTTACTGGAAGAAGCCCGCAGACATGAACGTAAAAGGTTCAGTAGCGATTAAGGCTTTGAACGGTCACACCCTTATAAAGAAGTTCGCTAACGAAGAACCTTTGGAAGAGGTTACTATGGGTATCGCAAACGCTTTCCCGGCGTGGCTTTCTTCTTCTCGTTCTTGGTTGATGGCTACCAACAGCAACACATGGAATCACTAACCGATACCGGAAAGGCTTAGCGGTCTTTCCGGTTAATAACTTAGCTTATGACGTACAAAGAATGGTTTACCCGGACTACGGTGCGTTTCGACATTGAAAGCGCGGACGTGGAGCTAATTTTAGCCAACCAGCAGAATACAATCCCCAACCCGGAAGAAGCGGTAGATGTAGTAACCGCCAAACGTGCGCTTTGCGCCGAATTTGGGACTATCATACCACTTGCCAACGTCAGCGAAGGGGGGTATTCCGTAAGTTGGAACTGGGAAGCTATAAAGTTTTGGTATAACCAGACTTGCGGCGAATTGGGCATAACCCCGGTTACTACGCCGAAGGTCAGAAACAGAAGTAACAGATGGTAACGGACGTAGCAAGCAGACAATACCCGCATTACCTATACAAGCGTACAAGCAACGGCGAAGCCGTGCAGGACGCTAACGGTAGTTGGCAGGCTTCCGGCGCGGAATGGACGCTACACAGCGTTTGCCGCGAGGAAACCAACGGGAAGGGTACGCAGATACAAGCCGCGAACGGGAAGTTTGTTACGTTCGCTTCGCTAATACAGATACCTAAAGGCGTGCAGCGCATACCCGAAGGCATGGAAATAGCGGTAGCGGATGAGCCGTTAGAGCCTTCACAGTTGCTTAACCAAGAAACAATGGAAGAAGCTAAGATTTCGGGAATAATTAGGATTTCCGGCGTGTGCTTGAAATTCGATAAAGGGCGTTTGCATTGCAGGCTATGGGTTTAGAAGCGAAATTCACGGGAGATATAGACGGCATGTTTAAAGCCTTCCTTCTTGAAGTGGAAAGGCAGATAATAGAAAGCCTTTGCCGTATAGGGGAAGAAGCCGTAAGCATGGCGAAGACCATACCGCCGGAACGCGGTTTTACAGACCGTACCGGAAACTTACGGTCTTCAATTGGCTACGTAGTCTTCAAAGACGGCAAGCCCGTTAATATCGCCTTTGAAGCGGTAAAGGGCGGTCACGTCGGAGTACACGAAGGACAACGTTTAGCCCAGCAGATCGGCGAAAACTATACCGACGGTTATACGCTGGTTGTAGTAGCCGGAATGAACTACGCCGTTCACGTGGAAAGCAAAGGGCGCGATGTTCTTACTTCCGCCGAGAAACAAGCCGAAAAAGCCATAGCTAAGGAACTTGCAGATTTAGTTACTAACATTAAAGACGCTTTCAAATGAAACATTGCAGCAGCATAGATACGGACGACATTCTTTTTAAGATTGTTTCGGAAGCGGTCACTTCCGGCAAAGTTGTTATAAACGGCGGCGTTTTCACACAAGGCGAAAGACCGGACGACAGCGAAGCCGAAGACATCGTGATAAATACCATTACGGTAACGCACGACAAACCGCAAACGGGCACTTCCAACGTGAATATTTACGCGAATGATTTGAAGCTGCGGATTAAGGGTAAAGAACAGCGCAAGGCAGATAGGGAACGCTTGCGAACCATCGGCGACGCGCTTGTAGCCTATTTGGACGCGCAAAACATTGCAGACCTCGAATATTGGATAGAGAGCGACATCGTAATAAAAGAGCTTGAAGTAAACCAGCATTACCGGAACATTAGAATAAGTTGGAATATTCATTAAATTTTTATCAGTATGGCAACATTAGTAACATTGGGTCTTTCCAAGATTTTGGGTAAGGTGGGAGAACCTACGGCTTTGAACTTTACCGAAACGGGCTATACGGCATTCGGACTTACCTACGAAGATACCTGCAAAATGTCGCAGGAAGACCCGGAAGTAACCGAGTTCTACGCAGAGGAAGAAGACGACCCGGTAGAAACCGTAGAGAAGCAGGGCAAAATAACCTTTTCCTTCTCAATCATGAACCCCGACCTTCCCGTACTTAAACGGCTTTTCGGGGGCGAAATAGCTTCCGACGTTTGGAGTTATCCCGATGCGGTAAACACCGTAGAGGAATCTATTATCATCCTTCCGAAGAAAGGTTTGAAGTTCCAAGTTCCACGTATGAAACTTGTAGCCAAAATTAACGGCGAGTTCAGCAAAAAGGGCTTGCTTCTTATTGAGGTTACGGGAACTGTTATGAAACCCACTACTTCGGGGTTAAAGAAAATGGCAGTAGGCAAAGTTTCAGCTTCTACGGCTTCCGTTTCTTCTTAATACCGGATTGATAACATCATTTTCATTAACCGGAAGCCCCGTTTACTTTGTTTTCGGGGCTTCTTTTATATTCAGACAATGGACTACAACGATAAGTTAGAAGCCTTAGAACGCGAACAAAGCGAATTAAGGCAGATGATAGGCGAAGGCATAACGTTTGACGTTGAAGTAACCTATACCCGCCGGAAGCCCGGCTTATTGGGCTTCTTCCGTAAACGCGAAAAGATTACCGAAAAGAAAGTATTCCGGGTTCAAGAGCCTACGCTGGCAACGCTTGACCGACTTAGCGCGCTTTGGCTGCAAATGTCGATAGACGAAACCAAATTGGGCGACGAAGACTATTTCAAGACCGCAAAGAAAATGGCAGCGCAGGAAGCCCGGAAACTTGCGCAGGTAGTAGCGGTTGCAGTAT
The DNA here is from genome assembly GCA_948482865.1 of Christensenellaceae bacterium. Classification (GTDB taxonomy): domain Bacteria; phylum Bacillota; class Clostridia; order Christensenellales; family Borkfalkiaceae; genus Coproplasma. The sequence continues at coordinate 16,078 of CAOMHR010000008.1, read as the reverse complement.
TGGGCGAAGACTATTACGACGTAACGGACAAAGGCGGCTATTTGGTACGCAAGCCCAATGAAACCCGCTTAGCCCGGCTTACTTCCCTTTTCCTTCATACCGTAACGCCTTCCCAACTTCTTACGCTCGCGATATTGATTACCAACGTAAGCAATTTAGGGGATTTTATAAACTCTATAAGATTGATGAGCGCAACGCGCACAAGCGACCCGACACAACTTATAGAGCAACCGGGCTAAAAAGCCCACACGGTCGCCGGGGGTCGGTTTGCGCGCACTTCGGATGGACGTTGGATTACCTTCTACACGGGATTTCGTGGGGAACGGTTCAGAGAATGATAGTAGATGCACCGGGAGCAGAGGAAGAAGACACGAAACCGGGAACGACGGAAGTAGTGCTTACCGAAGAAAACGCGGGCGAAGTATTGGACTTAATAAATAAACTTAACCGATAATGAACATACAAGGTGGCGGTTTGTCCTTTGAGATTTCGGGAAGCAACGATAAGTTGTTATCGGTACTTAACGAAAGCAAGAAGGCAATACAGAATTTTAGTACGGCGGCAATTTCCGGCGGCAAAGGCATAGATAGAGCCTTTGAGAATGCAGCTGCCGCTATTGAAAAAGGCTTTGCAGACATTGACCGGATTGTAGATACGAACAAGGCTTCATTAGCTAAGTTGCAGGAAGAATACAAACGGTTAAGTTCAGAAGCTGCAAAGGCTTTCAGCGAAGCGCGGGATGCGGACTACCGACGTTACACGGAAGCCGCAAAAAACATACAATCGGAAATAACCCTACGCGAAAAACTGATTAACGAAGCGCAGGCTTCCGCCGACCAGCTTCTGCAAGAAGAAAAGGCATTGAAGAAGCAAAAGGAAGCAGCCGAGAAGAATGTGAGCACACAGATTTCACTACGAACCCAGCTACGCAACGTTCGCGAAGAACTTGCACTTTTGGAAGCCAACGGACAACGCGGAACGGAAGCCTTCAAGAAGTTGCAGCAGGAAGCCGGACGGCTTACCGATGCGATAGGTGACGCTACGACACAAGCGCGTATATTCTCCCATGACAACCGAGGATTGCAGGGTATGATTTCCGGGCTTAGCGGCGTAGTAGGCGCGTTCAGTGCGGCACAAGGCGCGGTAGCGTTGTTCGCCGGAGAAAACGAAAATTTGCAGAAAGTAATGCTAAAGGTTCAAAGCCTTATGAGCATTACGATAGGTTTGCAGCAAGTAGCGAACACTATAAACAAGGATAGTGCCTTTATGCTTACGACCGTAGCGAAAGCAAAGGAACTGTTAGCGGCGGCAACCAACAAGCTAACCATAGCTTTAGGAGGTTCAACCATTGCTGCAAAAGCGTTGATGGCTACGCTAACTTTGGGGCTTTCCGTCGCTATTACCGTAATTATAGCGGCACTTTCCAAACTTCAAAGCAAGCAGGCGGAAGCCAAGAAAGCACAAGAAGAATTTAACAAGAAAGTATCGGAAGCAGCCGGGAAACCCGTAGCGGCTTACCGGGCATTGCAAACGGAATGGATTAGCCTTAGCGGATCACTGAAAGAACGCGAAAAATGGGTACAGAACAATGCCGACAAATTCAAAGAATTAGGCTTTTCAGTCCGTGACGCGAAGGAAGCCGAAGAACTATTAGTTAGTAACAGCTCCAAATTTGTTGAAGCGATGATGTTGCGAGCTAAAGCCGCTGCTACAAGCGAACTTGCGATAGAAAAGTACAAGGCTGTAATAGAAGCGCAAAACAAGCTGGATGCAACCCCTAAAGCATACGTTTCTAAAAAAGGCACATATACGGACGGGTACGGGGTAAAACGGAAAGGTACGGTATTGGAGAAAAGCGACACATGGAAAGAAGCCGAAGAAACCTTAGAGAAAGCCGAAGCCGAATATAACAAACTTATCAACCTGCAAGTAAACTTTACCCAGCAGGAAAAGCAGATATTAGAGCAGATAGGCAACCAAGCCGGGCAAATTATAGCCGGAAGCGTGGAAGCAGCCGAAAAGGAGTTGGCGCGGTTGCAGGAACTATACAAGAAGGCAGGTTCTGACCAAGAACGCGCCAGCTTGAAAAAACAGATAGAAGCACAGCAAAAGGAAGTAAACCGAATAAGCCTTTCTTCCGGTAACGGCAGTAAGCAAAATGACCCATATTTAGACATGCTGACGAAGCGAAAAGAAAAGTATGCGGATTATTTAAAATGGGTCACAAGCAAAGACGAAACGTTGAGAAAGGCAGCAAACACCGAGTTTGCCACATTGTTGAAGGAAGGTACAAGCTACCTCGATTATCTGGAAAAGAAACGCGCGGATATTCAGGCGAAAGCAACCAAGACAACAACCGACCTAAAGAACCTTAGCACGCTTAACAACGAAATAGCCAAGACCACGAAGGAAGCGGTTATTTCGGACTTTGACAAAAAGCTGCAAGAAGAATTAGCGGCATGTCAAACAATAGGCGCACGTTTAGACCTGCTGGAACAACGAAGGAAGGAACTTAGCGGCGATAATTCCGACGTGGATAACGCCAAGAAGGATATTATAGACGACGCCAAAAAAGACACCGTAAAACAAGCTAAGGAAGAAACCAAACAGTTGCTAAGGGAATACGCCGGGTATTTGTCCGATAAGCTGGATTTTGAAGAAAGCTACGCATGGAAGAAACAAGCGATTACGGATAAGTTAGCCAAAGCCACTACCAGCAAGGACAAACAAGTAGCCGAAGCCGCTTTAGCCGCATTGGAAAAGAAACGGGCGGAGTATTCAAAGCTGACCGGAAACGAGCAATACGACCAGCTTTTGCAGCAATACAAGACGTACCAGCAGCAACAGACCGAAATAATGAAGACGTACGCGGCGCAACGTGTTGAAGCCGAAAAACAGGGCAATATAGCGATGATAGCGCAAATAAACGCGAAGGAACAAGCCGAGTTAAGCAAACTTGCAGCTTCCCGCCTTATGGCTTCCGATAGCTGGAACCAGCTTTTCAGCGACCTAAGCACACTTACGACCAACACGATAAACAAGCTGATTACAGACATAAACAGCAAGAAGGTATCACTTTCCGCACAGTTCAACCCGGCAGACTTGAAAGCCATTAACGACCAGTTGGAGAAAGCGAAGGACGAATTACACGAACGTAACCCCTTCCTCGCTTTGAAAGACAGCTTAGCGGAATTGCGTGCCGCCATGAAAGCCGACAAACTATTAGAAAGTGACGACCCGTTTGTTAAGAGTTTGGAAGAAAGGAAAAAGCAGTACCAAGCCTATACGGACACCATAAACAGCGGCGACGAAATATTAGCAGGCGCGGCAAAAGAAGCGTTCGCGGAACTTCTTAGCGAAGGTTCTTCCTATGTTGATTACCTGCGCCGGAAGATAGCCGAACTTAATAAACAGAAAGCTACAATAAAGCTGACCGTAGAAGGCGAAGAACAGTTAGCCGTGCTTAACGCCGCATTGTCAAAGGAAGAAGGCACGACGAAAAGCGTTTCAGCAGCTTTTAAGGAATCCTTTAAAAGCATAGGAAGCAGCATAGACCTTGTTTCCGGGGCATTTGACAGCGTTATAAGCGGAATAAAGAAAATGGGTGTTTCAATGGACGAAGAAACGGACGCTATTTTAGGGGACATCGGCGGAATGCTTGAAGGTGCAGGACAGTTCGCCGCAGGTTACGCAAGCATGAACCCGGTACAAATGGTTTCCGGTGCGGTAGGCTTCCTTTCTTCCGCCTTCGACCTATTCAACACCCGCGACCGGAAAGCCGAGAAGTCCATAAAGAGACACCAAGAAGCCGTTACCAAATTAGGCTATGCCTATAACGCATTGGAACACGCCGTAGATAGTGCTTTGGGCGAAACCGTTTATCAGAACCAAAATGCCATGATACAGAACCTGCGCGCCCAGCAGAACGAGATACAAGGCATGATAAATGATGAAATCAGCAAGAAGAAAACCGATTGGGGCAGAGTGGACGAATTTAGGGAGCAATACGCCGAAGCCGGAAGGCAGATAGAAGACCTAATAAAAGAGATTACCGAGAGCATTACGCAAACTTCGGCTACGGAATTGGCGGACGAATTGGCTAACGCGCTGGTAGAAGCCTTTGAAGGTGGGGAAAACGCGGCTAAGGCTTTCGGGGAAGTAGCAAACGACGTGATAAAAAACGCCGTTGTAAATGCCTTAAAATTGCAGTTCTTGGAACAACCTTTACAGAAGGCTATAAAGCAGCTTCAAAAAGACATGGGGTTTGATGAAGAAGGAAACGGTTCTTTTAACGGATTGACGGAAACGGAGCAGGCGCGCTTCAAACAAGCCATACAAGCAGCCGGGGCGAACTTTGCCGCTGCTATGGATATGTACAAAGACCTATTTGAACAGTTGGACGAAGACGACCCCAGCACGTTAAGCGGTGCAATAAAGGGCGCAAGCCAAGAAAGTATAGACCTTTTGGCTGGGCAAACGAACGCGGTACGGGTAAACCAAGTAACATCGCTCCAACTTTTGCGGCAACAGCTTACGCACCTTGCGAACATGGACACCACGTTAGGCGTGATAAGCGGGCGGCTGCTTACCATAATAAACAAGATTACCAACACCCCTACGGATGATTTACGTTCGCAGGGCATAACCGATTAACAACGGAATATGAGTTTTGAAGAATTGAAAAGGGCTTTAGCCGCCGAAGCGCAGGCTAAGGGCATTTGCTCGGAATGGTATAGCTTTATTCTTCGGGCGACATCAAAAGAAAGGCTTCTTACGCTTTTTGTGAAAGGGCTTGATTTTGTTTTTGACAACGATTTTCCCAGCGCGGAACTGCGTGCGGAGTTCAAAGGCTTGCATGAACATTACGGTGTGTTCATCGACGAACCTTTCAGCGTTGCAGACATGCGCCGTATTGTAGCTTTCGGAACATCGGAAGGCGAAGCCCGGTTTTCGGGGTTCTGCGCGGCGCAAGTATGGGCGCGGGATGATACAAAGCTGGTTGTAGAGGTTGAAGATAACGCCTTTGTCTGCATTGACATAACCAGCCGGGCAAAAGTGGAGATAACAGCAAGCGGGACGGCAAAGGTTACTGTCTTCCAACACGGCGGGGAGTGCATTAACCGGGCTTCCGGCAACGCGAATATAAAAGTAATTGATAAACGTTAGCAGTTATGGCATTAGAACAGAATTTAATTTTAGACTTACCTTTCGACGAAGCGAATGGTTCTACCGTTGCATACGACTTTGCGCAGAACCGCCACGACGCAACCGTAGTAGATTGCAGTTTTGTAGCAGGTAAGCAGGGAAACTGCATAAATTTTGACGGCGAAGGATATGCAGACGTAAACTATAACGTTGTGCCCCTATCCGGCAGTTTTACCATATTGGCATGGGTAAAAGCCAATAAATATCCGGACGGCTATACGGGCAAAAGAATAGGGTTGTTCTGCAATACCGACCAAGTGGAAGGCTACCGCACCTTTTGGATAGACGTAGAACCGGATAGCTGGGGCTTCTTCGCTATAAAGAAGTCCGGTAACAGAGTTTTGGTTTACTTAGACACGCAGTTAATAGAAACGATTGTACTTCCTTCCACGCTTACCGGGATAGCGTTAATACAAGACATTTACGGCATAAGTTACGGTTACGCCGATTTAGACAGCGTGAAGGTGTATAACGTCGTATTGAGCGACGCGGAAATAGGCGAAGAACTTAACTCCGTTGCACAGCTTGAATATTATTTGGATGGTAAGAACTTCCGCGATTTCGGAATACGCGTAGAAAGTTCTACGGGCGTTCTTGACCTTCCAAAACTGAAAACCCCGGCTTCCGTTGATTGGGCGGACTATCACGGGAAAGTTATAGACCTTACCGAAAAGCGATACCAAGAACGCGAAATAACGCTTAATTGCTGGCTAAAGGCTTCTGGCAAAATGGATTTTGTAGAACGGGTTAATACCTTGTATGACCGTTTCCGGCAGGACGGCACACAGCGTCTTATGATTTCCATACACCCAACTAAACCGCTTGTTTACGAGGTTTACTGCGAAGACGGGGTAGCCCCTTCCAAACGTTGGCACGATGATAAGATGATAGGTACTTTCTCCCTGAAGCTGAAAGAACCCGACCCGGTTAAGCGTGTCGTAAGACACCAGCGATTAAACAGCGGTTCGGCTTCGGTAAGCGTAGCTTTCAAATCGGATAAGATGGTTAATATCTATTGGGGCGATGGTACGGTAGATACAGACGTTTACGGGGATTGCACCGGAAAGAACGCCATTAGCCACACCTACACGGATAACGGAATTTATTACATAATTGTAGCCGGGGTAATTGAAGACATAACGGACTTTGAAACTAACGGTATTGTAGTATGGAACAGATTATAATAAACCATGCCGACGGAAGCAAAACACCGTTATTCAGCAGGAAGAATATAAGCGCAGTAAGCAAGGCGACGCAAAAAATCGCCTTGCTTTCCGAGGACGTGGTAAATATTACCATAACCACCGCTACGCCTTTGGATTTGATGATAGGCGATACCACGCTGATATACGGCAAAAAGTACAAACTTAACCAGCTTCCGCAAATAACCAAGAACGGCGAAAGGAACTATACCTACGAACTGACCTTAGAAGGGGCGCAATATGACCTTATAGATGTTCAGTACCATTTGCCCGAAGATTGCTACGGCGATACGTTCTACTCGGATTTGGGCGGGCATTTGGAAGTATTGATGTGGAACATAAGCCGCGTATATCCGGGGCTTTGGAAGCTGGGGAACTATCCCAAAGATACGGAGTACACAAACTTTACAGCCACCGAAAAGAATTGTTTGGCGGCATTGCAGGAACACTGTACCAACTACGGCGTAGAATTTGAGATAACCAGCGACGGGAAGACCAACACGCTCAACATAAAAGCCAAAGCGGGAATAACGCATACTTTCACGTTGAAGTACGGGCGCGGGCGTGGTCTGTACCAGCTTAGCCGTACCAACGTGAACAATGCCGGGATAACAAACCGCCTTTTCATTTACGGCGGAACGGAGAATTTAGGCAAGAACTACGGGCATACAAAGCTATGCCTTCCCGGAACTACGCGCCTTACTTCCTATTTGGAAGATGCGGAATCAATAGCCGCCTACGGGATAAAGGAAAACGAGAAGAACTATACCAACATCAAACCGGGACGTATAGGCACGGTTACGGCATTGGGTACGGATAAGATTACCTTCATCGACAATACGATGTTTGACCTTAACGCGAAAGAAGCGGACGGGAAAACAACGAAGTATCTGATAGAAGGAACGAACGCAAAGATTAAGTTTGAAAGCGGGCAACTTGCAGGCTACGAGTTTGACCTGCACAGCTACGAGCATGGAACGCATAAGTTTGTAATAAACAAGTTCCAAGACGAAAACGGTACGGTATTCCCTTCCGAAACTTCCGGCGCGTTTCAGATAAGCGTAGGCGACAAATACAGCATTTTAGATATTCAGTTACCGCAGGAATACATAACGGAAGCCGAAAAGGATTTGAAGGAAGCCGGGACAAAGGATTTTGAAACCATGACACAGCCGCAAGTAAGTTACAAACTTGCACTAACCGAAGGCTTCTTTATTTCGCTTTGGGGCAAAGAAGTGGAAACCGAAATCCTGCACGTAGGCGATTTCATACCGATTGAGGACGAACAGATAGGCGTAAATAAGGCGGTAAGGATTACTCGCATAGAGCGCGATCTGCTAAAACGGCATAGCTACGACATAACGTTAAGTGACACCGTAACGAAAAGCACTACCGTACGCGTTCTAAACGAAATAGAGGACTTGAACGAAGTTATTACCATAAACAAGCTGGCAGACCCCGCAAGGGCGCGCCGCCGTTGGCTGGCTACGCAGGAACTTCTAAACATGGTATTTGACCCCGAAGGCGACTATTACAGCGAGAAGATAAAGCCGCTTTCCATTGAAACGCAGATGTTAAGCGTTGGGGCTAAAAGCACACAGTTCACACTGCAAAACATTACGTTCCAGCCGAACTATGGCGGCAACCCTAATAGCCTTTACGTTTCTTCCGGTACATTGGTTCATTACGCGATAGAACCGGACGCATTGAAGTTGTGGGGGCTTTCTTCGGCAACATTTACTAACCTAACATCCGCTACGGCGTATTACATCTACGCAAAATGTCCTAAAAACGGGGATAGTGGAACTATTGTACTATCCGCTACGGCTAAGACGGTAGAAGCGGAAGCGGGCTATTACAATTTCCTTGTAGGGGTTCTTAATTCGGTTGTTACAGATACGAACGGGAAGAATCCCGGTAGACTTGTTTCATTGACTTACGGGAGCAGTACCATAAACGGGCGTTTCATCCGTACCGGAAGGATAGAGAGCAGCGGTGGCGGTAAATGCTACTTCGACCTCGACAACGACGAAATAGGCGGCGTTATTCACTTTGTAAGCAGCGACGGAACGACAAAGAACGTTTCAGACCTCGACCAGATAGCGAACGAAACAAAGAACTACATAAATAATACCCTGCCCGGTATTCTGAACGAAATACAAGCGCAATTAGACGGGCAAATAGAGCAGTTCTTTGAAACATACGACCCGACGCTGACAAACGCGCCCGCGAAGGATTGGAACACAACCGCGCTGAAAGATGAACATTTAGGCGACCTTTTCTATAACACTTCAACGGGTAAAGTTTTCCGTTTCGTAAAAAACGGTTCTACTTACAGTTGGCAGGAACTACAAGACAGCGAAGTAGCGCAAGCGTTGGCACTTGCTAACGACGCGTTAAAACTTGCCGGGACAAAACGGCGTATTTTCGTGGCACAACCTACAACGCCTTACGACGTGGGCGATTTATGGGTACAAGGCAGTACGGGCGACATCATGCGATGCAAGACCACCCGCACTTCCGGTTCTTATAATTCCGTAGATTGGGTAAAGGCTTCCAAATATACGGACGACACCGGGCTAACCAACTTTATAAACAACAACTTTACACCAACTGTAAACGACCTTACGGCACAGATAGACGGAAAAATAGAAAGCTGGTTCCAATCATCCGACCCGGCGACTAATTGGACGACTACGGCACTAAAGAAAGCGCACGTAGGCGATATGTGGTACAGTTCATCAACAAAGTTGTTGAAACGCTATACCGTTTCCGGTTCTGCATATTCATGGACTACGATAGAAGACCAAAAGGCGATAGACGCATACACGGCAGCAAGCAAGGCACAGGACACAGCGGACGGGAAAAGGCAGGTATTTGTAACCCAGCCCAAACCACCGTATGATATAGGCGACCTTTGGCTGACGGGTGGAAAAACAGACGGAATACTAAAACGTTGCATAACTAAACGTACTTCTGGTTCTTACGTCGCTAACGATTGGGTGGAAGCCGTTTATTACGATAACACCCAAACCACGATAGACGGTGGCATAGTAACAGCCGGAACGGTTCAGCTTGCAGGTAGCGACGCGAGTATAAAAGCAGGAATAACAGGGGAAGGCACAGCCGACACAAGCGTAAGGTTTTGGGCTGGCGCAAGCAAGGGAAACCGGGCTACCGCACCTTTCCGCGTACTGCAAGACGGTAGCTTTGTAGCTACGAAAGGAACTATAACGGGAACAATCAACGCAAACGCCGGAAGTATTGGCGGCTTTGCGATAGCAAGCGGACGAATAGGCGTAGCGGCTTCATCCGGCGACACAAGCGGAAGCGGTTTAGCATTGCTTAGCAGTTTTATAAAGTTCTCGGACTCTTACCGCTGGGCTTCCATTGGAACGAACGTATTACCAGCTTCTACCGGGTTGGTCGGCGTTGGACGTTTTACCAACAAGACACCAAACAGCTACGGAACTAACTACGGGCTACTTATTGAAGCGTCCGGCGCGCTGGTTAATTTGGGTATAGTGAGCAAAGGCGCGATAGTTTGCGACAGCTACGTAGCGGATTACGGCATATCAAAACTTTTGCCTTCTGTAAATACCTGCCTTACGCCGGGCGACGCTACCAAGCCTACGTTATTCAAGTTAATGCCGCGCTTCATTTATAGCAACAGCGGCATAGGGCTACCGCGTCGTGATTCCATTTGTACTGTGTTAGGCATTAGTAATTATACAGCCTTTGCCGTAAGGATTACTATTATTTGTGATAGAACGAGCACGCAGACCGGGTACGTTTGCGGGCGTAATACATTCGTAAAGAACAGTTCCGGCGGCAACGCTATGGATAGCAACTACTACCCGTACCGTATGAACAACAACGCGGGAAACGAAACCGGAAAGTGGAACATGGCGGCGGGCGACATACGCGAGTTTCTTTTAGTTTGGGACGGAAGCAGCGGATATTACGCCTATTTATTGAACATAAGAGAATAAGCCATGCATCACGGCGCAAGGCATTAAATAGAAGTGTTGTAACGCCGAATTTCACGGCTTCGGCTAAACAAACACTTCACGAGTATTTCACGACGTATTAAACTAATACGATAAGAAAGTATTTTTGTAACGACTTAAAATTAAGCGTATGGAAAATAGAAACGGCGATTTAGTGAGCGCGCAAATTTCGGTAGCCGGGAACGTGGACTTTTCCGGTGGCAACTTCCGAAAAGACACGCCTTTTTGCTTAAAAAACGATGGCGAAGCGGCGGTAGTATTGGAAGTAAACCTTTGGGGAATGCCCGAAGGCGAATTTATAAGCACGCGCTTTGAAACGGGATGGAACCCCGAAATTATCAGAGAGATAAAAGAAACGAGTTCAGTAACCGCCCTGATTTGGGGCTATTAAAAATTATAACTATGGGTTTAATTATTGCAGCGGGCAACACAAAGCCCGCGTTTCCTTATGATTACTATTACGGCGTAAAGATTAATATAAACGTGGCAGATACCGCGTTAGAACGCGTAGGAAGACCGGAACTACATGTTTCGCTCCCGGTTCAATCCCTTATGCGCCGTTGTTTGCTTAACGATGCCGGGCAGGTTGTTACCTACCTTCATCAAACCGACAGTACGAAGACGGACACCGGGGCAGCGGCAGACCTTACCGGAGCTTCCGGCATGGTAATGGTAGAAATACCGAAGCACTACCGTAAGTTTGAATTTGACGGTACTACGTTTACCTGCCTTATTTCGCAATACCAGCTACCGGGCTTTATCGAAGTACCGAAAATGTACCGGAGCGCATACGAAGCCACGATAGACCGAACTTTATCGGCTACTCCCAAACTTGCCAGCGTGGTAAATACTACGGCTGCTTTCCGGGGCGGCAACAATAATACGGCATGGGACGGAACTTATAGAACCCTATTAGGTCGCCCGGCTACCGCCACATCGCTAACCAACTTCCGAAAATACGCACGAAACAGAGGTGCAGTAGGATTGAACGGCGCGGGCTGGAACTGCGATTTATACGCGGCACAAAACGCGACCTATTGGCTTTATGTGGTTGAATACGCCAACCTTAACTGCCAGCTTGATTTTAACGCGCAGCCTACAAGCGAAGGCTACAAGCAGGGCGGATTAAGTGCGGGCGTTACGACGCTTAACAGTACGAAGTGGAACACATTCAATAGCTACTACCCGTTTGTCCCCTGCGGTACTACAAATTCATTAGGCAACGCTTCGGGCGTAGTTGAATTTACCATGCCGGACGAATACGATACGGGCGTAGTAGTTAAAGTAAAAGTACCTTCATACCGGGGAATAGAAAACCCGTTCGGGCATATTTGGAGTTGGACGGACGGATGCAAATGCGCTATTGAATCGGATGCGGACGGCGGCGTAAGTTCTTTCTATACTTGCGACAACCCAGCAACCTACCAAGATACCAACTATGACAATTACGTAAAACGCGGCGAACTTCCACGTAAGGAAGGTTATGTTAAGCGCATGATGATAGGCGAATACGGGGAAAATATGCCTACGGAAGTGGGCGCAGGTTCTACTACCTACTTTGCCGACTACTTCTATACCAACATACCAGCCAGCGGCGTAGCACAAAGGGGTGTCTTGTTCGGCGGTGCTGCGAATGACGGCGCGATTGCCGGGCTTTCGTGCGCGCATACGAGGAACGCGGCTGCGTATGCGAATGCGGTTATCGGCTCTCGGCTTTGCTTTATCCCCGCCGCGTAACACGTCACGAAACGGAATGTTTAACAATTAAAAATACAAGAAAATGACTTCAAACAATAATAGCACAGATGATGGTAGCCTTTCGTTCTTGAACATTCAACCGGACGAAGCGAACAAACATTTTAACTGCCCGGAAACCACCCAGCAGAAACTAATCAATTTGCAGTTTTGGTTAATTGATTTTATCGAAGACGTGAAAACGAAATTCGGTGCGAACCGTTTCCTCGTGAAAATAAAGTTCAAGAAGGACGACCCCGAAAGCGAAGCAAAGAAGTTCTTTACAAATTCCAGCGAAATAAAATACATTTTGCAGGAAATAAAGAAGCGTAACGCCTTCCCGCGAAAGGTAACTATGCGGGCTTCGGGAACGCGCTATTATTTTGAGTAGGAAGATTTTCACGGTTGTTTGTCCTTCGGGTGTCTTGTTCGGCGGTAATGCGAATAACAGCGCGAATGCCGGGCTTTCGTACGCGAATACGAATAACACGGCTACGAATACGAATGCGAATATCGGCTCTCAGCTATACTGATTTTTTTTGTAAAGCTAATAAGGACAAAGACCGCGCCGGAAGGCGGAAAATATTAACCATTAACGGGGTTTGGTAGGGAAACCGAAGAACACCATTTAATCAGCAAAGAAATTACTATGAAAAGGTTAGGCAACCTTTACGACCAAATAATAAGTTTGGATAATTTGCACCTTGCGGACGAACGCGCCCGCAAGGGCAAACTACATTCCTACGGCGTAAAGTTACACGACCGCAACAAGGAAGCCAACCTTTTGTCTTTGCACGAAGCACTGAAAGCAGGAACTTACAGAACTTCGGAATATAGTACCTTTACGATATACGAGCCTAAAGAACGCGAGATTTTCCGTTTGCCATACTTTCCCGACCGGATTGTACATCATGCCGTAATGAACATTTTAGAGCCTATATGGGTGTCTATTTTCACGGCGGACACTTATAGCTGCATCAAAGGGCGTGGCATACAAGCGGCGGCAAACAAGTTAAGGCACGTTATCGACAAAGATAAGGCAGGCTGCGCGTATTGCTTGAAAATAGACATACGCAAATTTTACCCTTCCATAGACCATACCGTACTAAAGTCCATTGTTCGCCGGAAGATTAAGGACACACGGCTACTCAACCTTTTGGACGAAATAATAGACAGTGCGGAAGGCTTACCGATTGGCAACTACCTTAGCCAATATTTAGCAAATCTTGTACTTACCTACTTTGACCATTGGGTAAAGGAAGTAAAGCGGGTAAGGTACTATTTCAGATACGCTGACGACATTGTAGTATTACATAGCGATAAAAAGACGCTTCACGCTTTGCTGGCAGAGTTTGAAAGCTATTTGACGGCTAACGTAAAGCTGGAAATCAAACAGAACAAACAAGTTTTTCCGGTGGCACGCGACCACCGCGACAGCTTCGGGCGTGGTATTGATTTCTTGGGCTATGTATTCTATTTGAACGAAACACGGCTTAGGAAGCGTATCAAACAGAACCTTTGCCGCAAGATAGCTAAATTACGGAAACGGAAGAAACCGTTAAGCGAGGATGAATTTAAGCAGACGTTAGCCGCGTGGTGGGGTTGGGCTAAATACAGCGACAGCGAATATTTAATTAACAAGTTAAACAAAATTACACCTTATGAAATCAAGTTCAAACGTTAGACCCGCGATTATTTTACAGTTGGGTAATGGCTCTTACCACTATAACTACAACATAGTGGAAGAAAAGGTAGAAGACCCGGAAACGGGCGAAAAGACCGTTTACAACTACGATACGGTGCAGGTTTGGCAGAAACCGGACTACGAAAACCTTACACATGCGGTTATCCGTAGCGAAATAGACGAAACCGAAGAATTTTCTTTGATTAACGACTATTACGCCGCACAGTTGGGTATAGAAACGGACGAAGACCGCAAAGCGAAAGCGGTAGCGGACTATAAAGCACACCTTAGCAGGGTTATTGCTATTAAAACTATGGTAAAGAACGATTTATTAACGGAAGGTTACTAATATGTTGGAATTGATACAGCAAGAAGACTGGCACGGCTTGACGGTTTACGTGGCGGTGCGCGTAGCCATTGTGCTAATTTGCTGGGTATTCTTGGCGATGGCTACTTTCATAGATATGTACTACGGGCGCAAGGCGGCGAAGGCGGCAGGGGAAGTACTGCGAAGCAGGAAGTACCGCCGGACATTCAACAAAATTGGGGACTACATACGGGTTATGGTATTCGCCCTCATGTTTGACTTCTTAGCCGGATTGTTCACGTGGTACGTCGCTCCATTCGCTACCATTGTCTATACTATCAGCGCGGTATTGATAGAATTTGTTTCCGTACGTGAGAAGTTGCAAAAAATCAAAGTAAACGCGGCGGAAGTACCGGACATAATACGGCAGATTGTGCAGGCGGCAAGCGCGAAGGACGCGGAAAAAATTGTAGAGTTGATAACGAATAAACATTCAGACAATGGCACGGATTGAAATATTATCCCCCTTTATTTTGAGTTGGGAAGGTGGATTTACCAATCACCCGGCAGACAAAGGCGGGACAACTAACAAAGGGGTAACTATCGCCACTTGGAAAGCCGTAGGGTACGACAAAGACGGTGACGGCGATATAGATGTGGAAGATTTGCGTTTGATAACCGAAGAAGACGCGGTTAGCCGCGTGATGAAGCCGCACTATTGGGACAGATGGAAGGCAGACCGGATAAAAAGCCAGTCCGTCGCCAACTTGGTAGTGGATTGGGTTTGGGCTTCGGGAAAGAACGGCATTACCGGGGTACAGCGAATTTTAGGGGTAAGCGTGGACGGCATAGTAGGCGAAAAGACCTTAGCCGCGATGAATGGAAGGAACGCCCGCGAACTGTTTGCAGACATAAAACGCGCCCGTATTTCCTTTATTGAAGGAATTATAAAGCGCGACCCTTCGCAGATGGTTTTCAAGAAAGGGTGGTTATCCCGGCTTAATTGTATAAACTACGGAAGCCTTTCCCTTAACAAGAAGGGGAAGGACAAAATTCTAAATTTCACAGACGTATGAGAAGATTTGTTTTAGCCATGCTTTCCCTATTCTTGCTTCTGTTGGTTTTCGGGTGCGCAAGTACCCGAAGTACCCGTAAGGGAAAGCTGGCGGCGGAAAGCCAGCTAACAGCAACTACGGAAGGAAGCCGGAGAACGAAAGACCGGACAGCCACCAACACTACGGCTACTACCGGAAGTAACGAGAAGCAGAACATAGTTATAGAGTTTACAAAAGTGGAGTATTACCCGGAAGGACAAAAGCCGAACCGCTTTGCAGAACAGTTTCAAAAAGCCGACAGCGCGTTTAATGAAGACATGCGCAAGGCATTGGAAATGACAAACGGAGAACCAACCCGGAAAGCCAGCGAAACGGCAGAAGGGCAATCAGACACCCCCCTGCGGCATAATACGGATTTGTTCCCGGCTATTGAAGGATTGAAGAAACCGCCTAACGTAAAGTCGCTGACTACCGGACGCATCGTTATAAACGGCGATAAGCAAGAAACGACAGAAACAAACGTTACTACCGCTACGGAAACGGAAGTTACCGAAACACAGAAAACGACGGCGGAAGCGGAAACAAAGGAAACCGCGCAGACCGAAGAAGAAAAGTACCCGAAAACGAACCCGTTTCTTTGGGTACTTAGCGGGATAGGGTTAGCGGCGGTTCTTGCGGCGGGCTTTTACATCCGCTATAAAATTGTTAAAAATAGAAGGTAAGCCGAGAGTTCCGGCAGAAAAGCAGACAAAAAACACCCGGAAAAGTGAATAACGGGTACTTTTCCGGGTGCTTTTTATAAAACTTCCTTATTATAAGTGTTATACGCGGTGCGTACGGGACTCGAACCCGTGACCCCATGCGTGACAGGCATGTATTCT
>CAOMHR010000007.1:5958-22797 GCA_948482865.1 Christensenellaceae bacterium | reverse complement strand
ACGGTACAATCCGCCGAGACGAGAACTTCGATATCGATGGCTTCTACGACCCCCTTGACTGATTAACTAAATAAAGCCAGCGGAGCTTTGCTCTGTTGGCTTTGTTAATTTATAAGGAAAAAAATCTTCCAGTATATGCATATTTTTAAAAAAATGTTCTAACGGCTTCCCGCGGGGCATAAATTAGGTTAGACTGAATAAATCGGAGGATAAGTATGAATCAGGAATTAGACTATGCCGAAATGCTTGAAATACCCGTAAGCACGGTAAACGTTGTCAAAAAGAAAAGTTTTTTCAAACGTAAACACGCCGCAGAACCCGCGTCCCAGCCCGAAGAGCTGAAAGAAATGGTTGTTGAAAGCGTAAACGAGCGCGTGGGCGCGTACGTATATGCGGAAGACCTTTCCGAACCGCCCAAACCCGAAAAAATCAAGTTAAAGGACAAATTTTCGGGCGCGGCAGCCGCGTTAAAGGATAAGGGCGGCAAGGTGCTGTTCATTGAAGCGGTGGCAATAGGTCTTATAGCCGTTGCTATTTTTGTGACAAATGTATTTATGCCTCACAGCGCGATAAACAACTTTTTGGGGCTTTTCACCAACACGGCGCAGGGCGAAGCGTCTGAGCCTGTGTATTCCGAACTTAAATTATCCCCCGTCGTAAGCGAACTTTCAGACGCGGAAGTTTCCGTTTCGGAAAGCGGAGTTTTATCTTTCACCGCCGAAGCAAGCGTATATCCAGTATACGGCGGCAAAATTTCCCGCGTGTACGAAGACGGTGACAGTGGTTTGTATACCGTTGAAATTGCGCACACTTCCGACTTTACCAGCGTAATCACAGGGCTTACGACCGCTTATTACGGAGCCGACACCAAAGTTGCGGGCAACCTTCCCGTAGGTTACAGCGACGGGTCGAGCGAAGTACGCGTTTCCCTTTACAACGCGGGCGCGCTGTTGAACTGCGTAACCATAACCGACGACGTTCCCGTCTGGGCTCTGTGAAAATTACAGTTCATCCGCTGTTCATAGCTTTGGGAATTGCCTCGGCAATTTTCGGCGGGTTTCCCGTATTTATAATATACGCGTTGACCGCGCTCATGCACGAGTGCGGTCATATTTTTTGCGCCCGAAGGCTGGGATACGCGTGCAGTAAAATCAGCCTTATGCCCTACGGCGCGGCTGCGCTTTGCGACACGGACGGAATTTCTGCTGTCGACGAGTTGAAGCTGGCGCTCTCGGGTCCGTTGGTGAACGCGCTGATATGCGTAGCCTGCGCGGGGCTGTGGTGGTTTTATCCCGTCAGTTACGCCTATACCGACACGGTTTTTTCTGCAAGCGCGGTAATGTTTTCAATCAACCTTTTGCCTGCGTACCCGCTTGACGGCGGCAGGGCGGCAAGGTGCGTTTTAAAACTGTTTTTAAAAGAAAGGGTTGCAAAAATTGCGCTGCGCGTCGTAAGCGGAGTATTGGCGGCGGCGTTCGTATTCATCTTTTTCTTTGCGTTCAGAAATATTTCGTTTCTCGTTTTTGCGGGGTTTCTGCTGTGTTCGGCGTTTGAAAAAGAAGTGCCCATGTCGCGCATATCCTTTTCCGCGCAGAAGCCTAAAAGGGGGAAGGATATTAAAGAAGTTATGCTGAGCGTAAATTCTACTTACAGGGACGCTCTCCGCCATATGGACGGCAGCAAGTACGTGATTTTCAGATTTTACGACAAGGGCAATCTTGACGAAATTACCGAAGACGAGATGTACGAGCTTTTGCAAAAGCACGCCATTTACGACAAAATATTAAGCTGACGGAACTTCTTCCGTCAGCTTTGTAAAAATTTTTTACTGAAAACTTCAAACGGCACTTCGCCGTCAAGTACGTTTTTCACCGCTTCAATGCCGAAGTCGACGCTTTTATCGATGTCTTCGGACATGGCGGAAAAGTCGTATTTGCACTTGTAATTCTGCCGCTTGAAGCGGTACATAAATTTAGAGTAGGAAAAGTGCCTTTTAAGACAGCGTTCCACGCCCGAAATTGTTACAAGCGGCTCTACCTTTTTTATTGCGTCGTATACCGCGCCCGTACAGCGGAGCAGAGTTTCGCGCGGAATGATTTTGCGCCTTATGCCGAATTTGCGGCTTATATAAAGCCCCAAATCGTTTTCGAATTTAACGTGCGTCAGGGGCGAGCGGCGCGTCTTTTCATAGGCGTAAATTTTAGGATGCAGGGTGCTGTCCAAGGCGTAGTGGGTGGCAAACCCCGCAACGTATGAAGGGTTTGCCGTAATCAGCTTTTCGAAAAGCGCAACGGCTTCGGTACGGTGCAGACTTCTGCCGAGATTCGATTTGGTAGGCTTTATATTGTAAGCAAAAAACAAATCGCCGCCCTGCGCCCCCAAAAGGTACAGGGTTTTGTTTTTAATGCGGCTCTTGTATTTGCTCTGCAGTTTTTCGTAAATTACTTCGGCGCATACGCCGTGTGAAAAATAATCGGGCACATTATAAGTTTAACCGTTTTCCGTAAAAAAGATACTGCTGCATATATCCCGAATTTTCGCCGAACAATTCTACGAGATATTTTGAAATTTTGTCGCGGTTTTTCAGCGTTCCGCCAAAGTCTTCGCGGTAAATTTTTTCAATCCAGGTATCTACGGGGAAGCTGTCAGTTTTGCCGAAGCCGAAAAGGGATATACAGTCGGCAACTTTCGGACCGACGCCCTTGTATTTCAACAGCTCTGATTTAAGACTCGCGGCGTCAAGGTTTTCAAGTCTTTCAATACCTTCAAGCGCAATGCGCGCGCCCGTTTCTGCAAGGTAAACGTTGCGGTAGCCCGCGCCCGCATTGCGGAAAAATTCCGCGCCCGCTTCCGCAACCGCCTTTGCCGTAGGGAAGGCGTAATATTTACCGTCAACGTGTTCGCCGAGTCCTTCGCAAATTCTGTTTATAATTCCCTTTATGCGCGGAATATTGTTGTTCTGCGAAATGATAAACGAAAATATCATCTCTTCGCGGTTCTGGTTTAAAATTCTCAGCCCTTTGCACAGCTCCGCGCTGCGCGAAAGCAGGGGGATGTTGTACGACTTTGCTTTTTCCGCAATTTCGGAATAGTCGCGGTCAAGGTCAAAGTACCGCCAGAAATAATCGCAGTCGCCGCTTTCAACGACCGTTTTGTTTCCGTCCGAGTAGACGTAACACGCCTTGTTTGCAGAGAGTACGGCAAAGCCCTGCTTATACGGAAAAAACCTGAAAGTCTGTCCGCAGTCAAGGGTGTGCAGGGGATTGAAATATTCAGCGTTAAAATCGAATTTCATTAGTATTACCTTTTGTTTTCGTATCGCAGAGCATAAAAAATACAGCCGCAATTTACGGCTGTATTTTAGCATTTTTATATACGGTTGTCAAACGAGACGGCTATCGACCCCATATTTACGCTTATGTCTATAGTCTTGCTTGCGCCGGGGACGGTTTGCGAAGTCAGGTTGGTTGAACCCATATCGCAGTTTACGGTTATATTGTATTCGTTTTTTGCGCCCGTCATACCTATTTCCGCCGAACCCATATCAACGTTTGCTTTCAAAGTATTGCAGGTCAGTCTTTCTATTTCAATACCGCCCGCGTCTACGTCGCAAAGCAATTTGTTGCATTTAACGCCCTTTGCGTACAGCGAACCCGCGTCTATATCCGCGTCGAAAGTAACGCACTCTATAGAACCTGTTTCAAGGCTGCCCGCCTGTAAAGTCAGTTTTACATCGTTGTAATTTCCGTTACAGAGATACGCGCTGCCCGCGCTTATTTCGGCTGTAATGTCAAACGCTTTGCTCTTCGGCAGTTTGACAACCGCGTCGGGAATATTGTAGTGACCCCAGAACGGAGTCGCTTTCAGTTTTGCGGTATAATGCAGCGTGCCGCCGCTCTCCGTCAGAGATGTGTTGTAAACGTTTGCAACCGGGTAATCTATTACAACTTTTTCGCCGTCATAAAATTCGGTCCTGAAAGAGCCGACTATGGTCATATTCAACGCGGTAACTTCCTGCGCCGATTCGTAACTCTGCATTTCGAACTTGGTGCGCATTGCGCGGCAAGCCGAGCGGACGGGCAGGAGTATCGCTAAAAGTATAACCAGTACCGCGATTGTAACAACCAACGGAATTATCCAGACCTTGTTAGATTTTTTTGCCTTTGGCGCGGGTGCGGCAGCCGCCGTCTGCGGAACAAAAGCAGGTGTAACCGCCGCCGCGGGAAGAACGGGCGCAGGTTTGGGCGCAGTCTTGGCGGGAGCGGGTTCTGCTTCGGTTTTGGGCGTTTCCGCTAATATTCTCTGAGCCGCGTCGTAGGGCGCGCCGAATTCTTCTATAATTTCGCGCTCGGAAAAACCCGCTTCGCGCCTGTCGGCGTATGCTTCCGCGTAGTAATCGAGAACGCGCTCTCTCTCGCTTTCGCTAACGCCCAAAAGGTTGTTTTTCAGCTCGTCGCGCCATTCGTTATATTTCATAACTTACCTCCGAATAATTTGTTGTGTATTGTAATAATTTCAAGTAAATCTGTCTTTCCGGCAAAAAGTTTTCTTTCGCCGTCGGGCGTAATTTTATAATACCGCCTAAGCCTTCCGCCGTATTCCGCCGTCTTGGTGGTTAAAAAACCGCCCGCTTCAAGCCTTTTCAGGATAGGGTAGAGCGTGCTTTCGGATATTTCTATTATTCCCTGCAAATCGCTTATTATTTTGTAGCCGTAGCTTTCGCCTTTGCTTATGGCATACAGCACGCATACTTCAAGTACGCCTTTTTTCAATTGACTGTCCATACGAATACTCCGCTTTGTCTAATACTATACATTACATAGTATGAAAAGTCAAGTACTTTTTAAAGTATTTTTTTGTAATTTTTACTTAAAATGTTTTTATGGTAACTCTGGAAAAAAATATTAAAGGTATAAAGGACGTTCTGACTTCGCAGGACATAATAGTTTTCGAATTTCAGTCGTCCGCGGGAAAGAAGTTTGCCGCAATTTACGCCGACGGAATAGCCGATAAGCAACTTCTGGGCGAGCTTGTGGTAAAACCTTTAAGGGAAGTGGGGCGGGACGCCAAACTGGAAGAAGTGAAACTTTTGTTGGCTTCGCCCGAAGTTAAGGACTGTAAAAAGATAAAGGACGGTATAACGGAAGTTTCGGACGGAAACGCCGTGCTGTTTGTGGACGGGGAAAAGGACTTTTTTGTAATAGGTCTTAAAAATCCCCCGGGGCGCTCGGTCGCGGAACCGCCCACGCAGGTCACGTTAAAAGGACCGCGCGAAGGGTTTACCGAAGACATTAAGGTAAATTTAGGGCTGGTCAGAAAGAGATTAAAGAGCGAAAAACTGCATATAAAAATGCTTAAATCGGGACAGCGGTCGGACACGGCGGTTGCGCTGATTTATCTGGACGACGTGGTGAAAAAGGGCTTGCCCGAAGAAGTGGAAAAACGCATTGCCGACAACGAGATAGATCTGATACCCGATTCAAGCTATATCGCCCAGTTCATTTCGGGCAGTCCCAAGTCGCTTTTCAAGCGCAACGGCACCAGCGAAAAGCCCGATATTTTTTGCGCCAAGGTGTGCGAAGGCAGGGTGGGCATTATAGTTGACGGTTCTCCCATAGCGTTGACCGTGCCGTATATTCTTACCGAAGATTTGCAGACGGCGGAAGATTATTACTCCGTATCGTACAGGTCTACGATATTAAGGATACTGCGCGTATTCTCGCTTATGGTGGGTATGTTCTTGCCAGCTATGTATATCTCGGCGCAGCTTTTCAAAATTCAGCTTATACCCTTTCAGCTGTTGTTGAAAATTTCAAGTTCCATTTCGGGACTGCCGCTTTCGCCCAGCGTGGAAATGTTTTTCACCCTGTTTGTGTTGGAAGTGCTGAACGAAGCGTCTATACGAATGCCAAAGTACGTCGGGCTTGCCCTGTCGGTAGTGGGCGCGCTGGTTCTCGGCGATACCGCGGTAAAAGCGGGTATAATTTCCACGCCCGCCATTATAATCGTAGCGTTTTCCGCAATCTGCCTGTATACTACGCCCGACCTTGTTGAAACTACTTCTACGCTGCGCTGGATATTTCTGATAATATCGGGCAGTATAGGTCCTTTCGGCATAGTGTTGTTTGCGGCGTTTATCATATGCTATCTGGTTACCGAGCAGTCGTACGGCGCGCCCCTGCTGGCGCCTTTCGCACCCGTTGTGAAGAGCGACTTGTATGACAGTATGGTAAAAGCGAATATGAAAAATCTGAAAGACCGTCCAAGGTCTTATGGAACGCAGAACAAAGTGAGGTATAAGGCAAAATGAAAATTTGCACAAGACAGATTTGTTTTATTATGCTTGCCTATACGGCTGTATCAAAAATAATAATTTATCCCACTTTTTTGTCTTCGCTGTGCGGCAGGGATTTATGGTTCCCCGCGCTGTTCAGTTTTGCGGTGCAGGCAGTGGTGGTGTGGGCTATAAGTTATCTTTGCTCGCGCACGGATAAAACGCTGTTTCAGTTAATCGAAGGAACGCTCGGCAATATATGCGCAAGGATAGTTTACGGATTATTCGGTCTGTTTTTTATTCTCGGCACCATAATGCCGCTCAGCGAGCAAAAGCTGTATACGCACGCTATTTTTTACGATACCGTGCCGTCGCTGCTGGTATTTTTGCCGTTTTTTATGTTTTCGGTCTATGCGGCAAGCAAAAAGTTTACCAACATAGGAAGAAGCGCGGACATCTGTCTGCCGCTGTTCGTTCTTTCCCTACTTTTCCTTTTGGTAATGTCGCTGTGGGAAGTTCACTGGGATAATTTTTTGCCCGCGTTTAAAACTCCGGCAAAGGACCTGTTCGGCGGTTCGCTTGCAACGGCGTACCTGTTTTTCGAGCCCTGCTGGCTGTTAATGTTTATGGGGCATTTCAAATACAATAAATGGGACGCCACAAAAATAACCGCGTCTTATATCGGCGGCGGGCTTCTCGTTATGCTGATACTGTTCATTTACTACGGAATTTACGGCGAAGCGGCGGTGTCAAGACAGTTTGCCATCTCTAAAATTTCGCTGTTTTTCCCCGCTATAGATTTGCTTGGAAGGATAGACCTGGTCGCGCTGTACGTGCTTGAAGTGGTAATGCTGTTTGCGGTGGTTCTGAATATCCAGCTTGCGGTGCATTGCTTTGCCGAATGTACGGGTTGGCAAAACAGGGCTGCGCTGTCCGCGATAGTTAACGGGGTTCTTCTGGTTCTGATAATTGTTCTCGACAGCAAATACAACTCTTTAAGCCAGGTGTTCGGTAAATGGCTGTGGATTGTGTTCCTGCTGTTTGCTACCGTGGTTCCGCTTCTGAGCTGGGCAATGAAAAGGAGAGCAAAATGATTAAAAAACTTTCCGTTATAATATATTGGGCTATAATAATCGCTCTCATAGGATTGTTCTTTACCAACGACTTCGGTCTGGTGGATATCCGCAAAACTTCCATTATAGTGGCGGTGGGCGTGGACACGCAGGATGGCGAAGTGCAGGTTACAGCGCAGCTCGCAGTACCGCAGCCTGCCGAAAACGGCGAAAATATCCAGTACACGCAGGTTCAGGGCAGCGGAATTACTGTTGCGGACGCGCTGAACGAAATAAATTCGAAGACGGGATTTTATCCCAAACTGTTATTTTGTAAGCTGATTTTAATAGGCGAAGAGTGCCGCAAGGAGGAACTGTTTAAAGTTTTAAGCTGTTTTTACAGGCGCAACTACTCCGAGCTGACCGCCTACGTCGCAATGTGCAAAGGAAAGGCTTCCGATATGCTTGCAATGCCCGCGACGGTAGACCCCGAAACGGCTTCGGCAATACAGCAGGTGTTGTCTGTAGAGCTTGAAAAGTCGGCAAACGTTTCGTCGGTAAATCTGAAAGACATAGCCGAAACCAATTTTTCAAAGAGCGCGGCGTGCTATATGCCCTTTATCGAAGCCAATAAACCCGGCACTTCGCAAAACGGCGGTAACGGCGACAGCGTCGGCGGCGACGCCGCGGAAGGAAGTTCGGGAAGTTCGGGCGGCGGACAGAGCGAAACTTCGGGCGGCGGCTCGCAGGGCGGCGGTTCGCAGGGCGGCGGTTCGGGTTCAGGTTCGGGGAGCAGCGCGCAAAGCGGCGAACCGGTGGAGTTCACCGCAAGAAGGACGGTAATATTTGCTGACGGAAAATATGCGGGCATACTCGACGAAAGCCAGTCGTTCGCGCTGGACGTTCTGAAAAACGACTTGCGTCTTGCGGTTATGCCCTTCGATTCCGACGGTATCCACTACACGATAGGTATGAAAAACGCAAAAAGCTCTATAAAACTCAAAGTGAATAACAGCGTACCCGAACTCACAATGAGTTTTAAGGCGAAGGCGCAGATTCAGGGCAAGAAAAAGACTCTCGACCCAAAGGACGTTCCTACAGACGACGCCGTGAAGGAAACCGTTTTAAAGGACGCGGAAAAGGAGCTTGAAAACCGCCTTTCAAACCTTGTGGAAATTTGCAAAGAGACGGGTTGCGACCTTTTGGGAGCGCGCAATCTGCTGTATAAGCACAACAACAAATACTACGACGCTTTTAAAGACGATTTGCTTACGAGAATGAAAGTTAATTATAAAATAGATATACAGAGCGCAAATTAGAAAATTCCGCCCTTTATAAGGGGCGGAATTTTTAATATCTTCCGAAAAAAAGTTGATAATAAACGGGTTTAATGTTATACTGGGTTTACCACATAAATTGAATAAAAAGGGAAAATTACGTGCAAAATGTAAATGGCATTTTGTACCTCTTTTTGCGCGGTATTTTTCCTATATATACGTTCAATTTGTGTGGTAACAAATCGGGGGTACTTGTGCAGGTGTGTTCTCGGTTTGGGAACACACTTTTTTATTTCAGGAGAAAAATTTTGCGCAATAAAATTGTTACCGCACTTTTGGAACGTATCCTTGAACTCACGGGAGAAAACGCGCTGACTCTTAAACAGTCGATGGACGAAGACGGCAACGTAACCGTTACGATTACCGTTGCCATAAAGGAAGATTGATGCAACTGCACTTGCAAAAATTTACGTCCGCGCCTTAACGGCGCGGACGTTTTTTACGGCGTTATTTTGCAGCCATATGCGCAAGCGTTTCGATAATCAGCTTTGCCAGAAGCCTTACGTCATGCTCGGTTATCTCTTCGTTCGCGCTCTGTCCTATTATTTCTTCGCACAGTTTTGCGCCGTTGCCCGTCACGTCCTTTAAAATCGCGTCGGTTACGTCCTTTGCGACTTTTTCAACGCAGTCGTCCGGTACGAAGCCTTCTATAAGCGCCGAAACGACCTGTTCGGTTTCGGACAGGGAGTCCTTTTTGCGTAAAAACTGTTCGTACAGTACGTACAAAAGGGTTGCCAGCGAACCGACTGCAAGCCCGTGTTCTATAACAGAAACATAGTTCTGCACAACGTATATTGCACTCAGATTGCGCACCGCCGCATATATTGCGTACAGCAGGGTTCCCAGAGTAAAGGGAAGAAAGGTCAGAATTTTTTTTTGCACTTTTTTTAGCAAAGTTATTTTGAGAACCTGCGTAAGTGTTGCGGTGACTGCCGCAAGCAGGGCAATATCCGCGCCGTAAAAGGTGAAAGTGTCAATAATCTGTATAAAAGTCAAAATTACTCCTTGCCGTAATTTCACCCGAAGAATTACGCGATTATTATTTTCACCCGACGGTTATTTATAACTCGCCCGGCAGAGTTTAAACGGATAAGCCGTAAATAAAAATAAAATAAAAGCGTGCCCTTTTCACGATTGCCTTTTTCTGTTGCGTATGTTAAAATTGCGCTATGAGAATGCACAAAAAGGGACACCTTGAAGAACGGCTTTTATCTTGCGCGGACATACTTACCGTCTGCGACTTATCGGACAAAAATATGAAGAACGCCGCCGCGTTAAAGGATTATTTTGACTTTGAACAAATTTTTAAAAACGCAAACCCCGTTCATCTCGAAATAGGTTGCGGCAAGGGCAAGTTTATTTGCGAAAAGGCGGCAATGCAGCCCGACGTCAATTTTGTCGCCTGCGAAAAAGTTTCAAACGTGATTATAGACGCCTGCGAACGGGCAAAACGCGGGCAGTTGCAAAATTTACACTTTTTAAACAGCGCTGCCGAAGTTCTGGAACGGTATTTCAGAAACGGTACGGTTGAAAAAATTTACCTTAACTTTTCCAACCCGCTGCCCAAAGAGGGGTACAAAAAACAGCGGCTCACCCACCCGAAATTTTTGGGGATATACCGCAACATCTTAAAGGACGGCGGCACGGTAATCCAGAAGACGGACGACAGGGATTTTTATTTGTTTTCGCTTGAAAGTTACGGCGCGGCGGGCTATAAAATTCTGGAAACAGACGAAAATTATCTTGCTCCCGCCGACGGCGACGTTGAAACCGAGCATGAGATTTTGTTCAAGGAACGCGGGAAGAATATTTACAGAATAATAGCGGGGGTATAATGGGGCTTTTGTGGCTTTGGATAACGCTTGGCGTTATCGCTTTTGTCGCTTTAATTACGCTTGTTTTTTGGTTGAACAATAACCTTTTAAAAATTACGCGGTACGCTTTTTGCGGCATTTCGGAAAAAGGGATTAAAGTCGTGCATCTTTCCGATTTGCACGGCAAATCTTTCGGCAGAAAAAATGAACGGCTTATTAAAAAAATAGCCGCGCAGAATCCTGATTTTATTTGTATAACCGGCGATATAATACATTTTTACCGCCCGCGCGACAAAGCGGTGGCGTTGCAGACCGTGAGCGCGCTGAAAGAAATTGCCCCCGTGTTGTATGTTGCGGGCAACCACGAAATGCGCAACAAGGGTTACCGCTTTTTCCGCAAAGATTTGATTGAAGCGGGCGCGGAAGTGCTGGACGACAGGACGGTGGAGAAGTGCGGGCTTGTGGTAACGGGTTTAAACGGCGCGTCGCTTAAAAACGGCACTCTTTTAAAAATCGCACCGCAAGGCGCGCGCGATATTTTGCTTGCGCACGAGCCGCAGCACATAGCAAGGTATGCGGAACACGGCTACAAGCTGATACTTTGCGGACACGCGCACGGCGGGCAGTGGCGCATACCTTTCACAAAAAAAGGTTTGTTTGCGCCGGGGCAGGGAGTTTTTCCCAAATACACTTCGGGCGTGCATTGCTGCAAAAATTCGCAAATGGTAATTTCGCGCGGGCTTGGAAATTCCGAGTTTCCGCTAAGACTTTTCAACCGTCCCGAAATTGTGGTCATAGAAATCAATTAAAAAACGCCTTCCGCATATCTTAGCGGAAGGCGTTTTCGTCATTCAACTGCCGTAATGTAAAACGGCGTTAAGTAAACATTCGTTATTACTGTCTATATTAATTGCCGCCCAATCCTGTTCGCACCCCTTATAGTAAACGTCGCTGAGATTGTTACAATTTTTAAAAGCCGAATAGTCAATTTTTGTTACGCTGTCGGGAATTGTAATGCTTGTAAGACTGCTGCAACCGAAAAATGTGCTGATTCCGATAGAAGTAACCCCGTCCGGAATTGTAATGCTTGTAAGACTGCTGCAACCGGAGAATGTGCCGTTTTCGATAGAAGTAATCCCGTCCGCAATTGTAATATTAACAAGGTTACTGCAATTGCTGAATGTGTTATTTCCGATAGATGTAACACCGTAAGGTACGGTGATGCTTGTAATATCGGTGCAACCGAGAAATGCCGCAAAGCCTATTTCCGTTACATCATCGGGAATTGTAATACTTGTAAGGCTACTGCAATTGAAAAATGCACATTTGCCAATATAAGCAACGCTGTCTGGTATTGTAATATTAACAAGACTGCTGCAACCGAAGAATGTACTGTCTTCGATAGAAGTAACACCGTTCGGTATGGTGATGCTTGTAATGCCGGTGCATCCGAGAAACGCATTGGCTCCTATAATAGCAACGTTTTGTCCGATAGATATGCTTGTGATTTTGTCGCAGTTTTCAAAAGCCATTTTGTCTATGGCGGTAACGGGCAAACCTTTATATTCGGCGGGAATTACAATTTCGTTAACGGAAAACGGACCTAATCCCGCAACGCTGTACGCCGTTCCGTCTTCGTTAAGGCGGTATTCCAATTTCAGCGGAGTGGTTTCTATTCCGCAATAGACGCATTTTCCGTCTTTGATGTAATGCCCAGCAGGCAACACTTTTTGTTCCTTTATTACGGCGTCGCATTCTGAGCAATGTATTCCTTCTGTCAAGCCGCTCTGCGTACAGCTCGCTTCAACCGCCTTGTCTATTACTTCCGTATGTCCCAAAGCGTCTGTGTAATTATCTTCATAGCTGTCGCCGCAGTCGCAGGCATATACGGTGTAACCCCGGTTTACGCAGTCGGGGGCGACGGTTTCGATTTCTTCATAATCGTGTCCCGTTGCGTCCGTATAATCGTCCCTGTAATTTTCGCCGCAGGAGCAGGAGTGCAGGGTATAACCTTTTTCGGTGCAGGTGGGTTGGATAATTTCAGACGAATAGGCGTGGGTGTGCTTATTCCCGCAGGCAGACAGGGTCAGGGCGCAGGTCGCCGCTGTGACAGCGGATAAAAAAACCGTAACTAATTTTCTTTTCATTTTCCGTCTCCTTTTTAAGCCGTTGGGTAAAAGCGCAGCGCGCTGCATTCTTAAAGTGTGCGGCGCGCTGTATTTTTATTTTATTAAGAGTGCAAGCACGGCTTTTATTGTGTGCAGCTTGTTTTCGCCCTGGTCTAAAATCACGCTCTGTTTTCCGTCTATAACGTCGGCGGTAACTTCCAGTCCGCGGGTAGCGGGAAGAGAATGCATAAACAACGCGTTGTGCTGGGCAATGTTTAAAAGATTGTTGTTAACCTGGTACGGCTTTAAAATTTCCTTGTCCGCTTCCGAAGGCGGGTTGTGATAGCCGTAGTTGTCGGTGTACACAATGTCCGCGCCGCGCACCGCTTCAACGGGGTTTTCGGTCACGAAAATTTTGCCGTACTGTTCGGCGTGCTGTACGTGGTCGGGGTAAATGGGGAATTCCTTGGGCGTCGCAACCGAAATTTCCATTCCGCACTTTATGCCGCCCATAATAAGCGAAGCCGCGTTGTTGCCGCCCTTGCCTATATACGCGAGTTTCAGCCCTTCAAGCCTGCCTTTCTTTTCCCAGATTGTGAATATGTCGCACAGCGCCTGCACGGGAATATATTCGCGGTTGGTGGAGTTGATGATTGACACGTCGTCTGAAACTTTGCAAAATTCCTGCAATTCTTTGTCGTTTATCCCGCGCGTAACCAAAGCCCCCGCGCCGTAGCGTGAAATTACGCTTACTATGTCTTTTATATTTTCGCCCGCGAGCATATCTTTCTCGTTATAAGGAAGGTTTACGCAGTAGCCGCCGAGCTGGCGTATGCCTATTTCGAGCGCGGCGCGCGTCCTTATGGAAGTATCGCCGAACAGCAGGGCGACGGTCACGCCCTTTAAAATTTCGGTAGACTCGTGCGCGATGAATTTTGCCTTCATCGCCTTTGTTGCGTAAAGAAATTCAAACAGCTCTTCGGTGGAAAAGTCCTTGAGCCTGAGCATATGTTTTTTGCTTACCCCGTAGGAAGGGACGTAACGGTTAATATCCATATATTTATTGTACCACGTTTTTTAATTATTTTCAAGTAATTTATTGCCGCGTTGCGAGAAGACGCAGCCGCAGTAATTCTGGCGGTAAAGATTGTACTCTTTTGAAAGTTCGCAACTGCGCAGATACCCGCCCCGTTTTTTGAAATCGGAGTGCAGCCAAAGGCAGTTTTCGCTTTCAAGACTTTCGCCTATCGCGTTTATGAGCGCGGCGTTTTTTAACGGGCTTACCGTTAAAGTTGTGGCAAACAACCCGAAGCCGTTTTCTTCGGCGAGCCGCGCCGTTTTTTCAAGCCGCAGTTTAAAACACGCGGCGCAGCGTCCGCCGCCTTCTTTTTCGTCTTCGAGTCCCTTTGCCGCGGCGTAAAATTTTTCGCTTTCGAAATCGCAATCCATAAAAGCCGCCCAGCCCGTTGTTTCAATCAGGCGTTTAAGCTCATCCTTGCGCCGCAGGTATTCCGCGCTCTCTATGTTGGGGTTGTAGAAAAGCACGGTCACGTCAAAGTAGTCTTTCAACCGTTCGAGACAGGCGGAAGAGCAGGGCGCGCAGCAACAGTGCAAAAGCAGTTTTTTGCCGCGGTGTTTTTCGGCTTCTTCGCAAAAAAGCCTGTCAAAGTTACAAGCGTTCATATATACAGTTTACCATACCGCGCGTTAAAATACAACACGGGCGTCAAACCCTTGCAAATAAATATTAATTTTTTTCAAAATTCCCCCGTTTAAGTTTTGAAAAATCGCAAATCTGTGGTATTATATCGGTAAGTCACAACGGCTTACTAAGGAGTTAATATGGCAAGTCTTAAACTTAACGGCGTCGATAAAATTTATCCTTCGGGAACGACCGCGCTGTACGATATCAACCTTGAAACGGACGAAAAGGAATTTGTCGTCATTCTCGGCAGCGACGGAAGCGGCAAAACTTCCCTTCTGCGCGTAATCGCGGGTCTGGACGAGCTGTCTTCGGGCGAAATTACCGTCGGCGGAAAGGACGTGACCGAAGCCGACCCCAAGGACAGGGATATTGCAATGATTTTCAGGAGCAATACTCTCAGCCCTACGATGACGGTGTTCGACAATCTTGCGTTCGGTTTAAAAATCAGAAAGGCGCCCCAGACTGTCATAGAACAAAGGGTTAAGGCGGCGGCAAACATTCTCGGACTCAACGAAGTGTTATACCGCAAACCCAAAGCGCTCACCGCGGCGCAGAAACAGCGCACGGCGATAGGCAGGGCTATAGTGAGAGAACCCAAACTCTATCTTTTTGACGAACCCCTTTCGGGACTGGACGAAAATCTGCAAGCCGAACTTCTGAACGTAATAGTGAATTTGCAGGCGAGAATGGAAGGCACGTTTTTGTACACTACGAAAAACGTAGCCGAAGCAATGACGGTAGGTACGAGAATAGTCGTTCTTAAAAACGGGTTTGTGCAGCAGATTGATACGCCCGCAAATTTATACGACTATCCCGCGAACGCTTACGTCGCGTTTTTAATAGGCTCGCCCACGATAAACTTTATAAACAACGCAAAAATCATAAAGGAAGGCGAAACGGTTTACGCTGCCGAAGGCAACATAAAGTTAGCTCTGCCCGAGAATATAGTTAAACGATTTTCCGCTTTGCAGGATTATGTAAACGGCGACAGACATATAATTATAGGTATCCGCCCCGAAGATATGAGCGAAGGCGGGGATATCGAAGGCACCGTAGCGGGCGTTGGCGAAGGCGTTGCGGAAGTGGAAGCGGACGGACACTCTTTCACCGTTGTTTCCGATAAACTTAAAAAGGGCGACAAAACTAAAATTTCTTGCGACCTCACCAGACTGTATCTGTTTGACGGCGAAACAAGGCTCACCCTTCTGCAAAGGGACGAAGGTTACGTTGAAAACGGATTTGCGGACAGCAAGTTCGTGCCGCGCACCTTTAACGAAGAAGAAGAGATTAAGGAAAAGCTGAAACCCGCAAAAGACAACAAAAAGAAAAAATCGAGATAAAATTCAAGACCCCCGCAGTTAATAAGGGGGTTTTAAATTTCACATTATATGGACGTTTTTTTAGACGCGCTTAAAGATACGGCGATTGTGTTCCCATTTTTACTCGTCATTTATATTCTGATAGAGTTTTTGGAACAGCGCACGTCTTTGGGTCGCAACAGCAAAATTTTACAGGGCAATCTCGCCCCGCTGATAGGAACCGCTACGGGCATAATTCCGCAGTGCGGTTTTTCGGTTATGGCGGCGAAGCTGTATGACAGGGGGCTTATAAAAACAGGCACCCTGCTTGCCGTTTTTCTTGCGACGAGCGACGAAGCGTTAATTATACTTCTGACCAGCGGCACGCCCGCGAAAGTCATTATGCCTATTATAGTCATAAAACTTATAGTGGGCGTATGCTTCGGCTATCTTGTAAACGCAATGCTTTCGGGCGAAAAACTGAACGAAGGCGGCGCGGAAGAAATTCACGCCTATTCCTGCGGCAGGGAACACGAAGGCAAGAGCAACGTCAAAGTGTTTTTTGTCGAACCGCTTTTGCACTCGCTTAAAATCGCGCTGTTTCTGTTTCTGGTCAATCTCGCGTTCGGGTTTATTATAGACGCCGTCGGCGAAGACAAAATAAGCTCGCTGATAGTCGGCGGACCGTATTTTCAGCCCTTTATAACTTCGCTGGTGGGGTTGATACCTAACTGCGCTTCAAGCGTAATTCTGACCGAAACGTATATCCGCGGCGGCATAGCGTTCGGAAGCTGCGTGGCGGGGCTTTGCTGCAACGCGGGCGTGGGGCTTGTGATACTTTTCAGAAACACAAAAAAACTTAAAAGGAATTTGCTGTTCACCCTTGCCTTATACCTGATCTCGGTAGTAACGGGTCTTGCGGTAAACTGTATCTGCCTGCTTTGCGGCTGGATTTAAAAATAGTTATAATTGCGTGCAAAATAAGTTGACTTGAAATTTTGCATTTGGTATAATTTGTAAGGTTTTTGAAAAAAACTAATTCGGCGCCAAGGGCGGGAGCGAGGTGAAAAGAGAATGTCAACGATAAGAGTAGGCGAAAACGAGTCAGTTGAAAGCGCATTGAGACGCTTCAAAAGAAAATGCTCGCGCGACGGCATAATCGGGGATTTGCGTAAAAAAGAATTTTACGAATCACCTTCGGTCAAAAGACGCAAAAAGGCAGAAGCCGCAAGAAAAAGAAATAAGA
The DNA here is from genome assembly GCA_948482865.1 of Christensenellaceae bacterium. Lineage (GTDB taxonomy): Bacteria > Bacillota > Clostridia > Christensenellales > Borkfalkiaceae > Coproplasma. The sequence continues at coordinate 5,963 of CAOMHR010000007.1, read as the reverse complement.
ACTGA
>CAOMHR010000007.1:0-5948 GCA_948482865.1 Christensenellaceae bacterium | reverse complement strand
TTTAAGGGTCTGTTCCGTTTAAACGGAACGGACCTTTTGCATAAGAAAATAAGTCGAGATATGTAATTTTTTGCGAGGGTTTTATGGACGATATAAAGATTATGGCACGCGCGGCAAAACAACGGCTTAAAACAAATTTTTGGGAGGAATGCAAAAGAAATCTTGACGAGGGAGCGGCGTTTGCCCGCGAACTGGGATTAAACGAAACCAAGGTAAAATCAAGCCTTTGCGGCAAGGTTAAAAAAGAAATCAAGGGCGCGCGGGAAGACGGCTTTTATTTAAAGGTGAAAGCGCTTTTAGACGCGGAAGGTGAAGTTTCGGACGCGATAGGCAGGCTTACCGACAAAGAACTGTACGAAACTTTGACTTACGAAGAAAAGCAGCGCTACAATTTAAGCCTTTCTTCAAAATATCTTCAGGCGCTTGAAAGATACAGAAAGGAAAAAGAAATAGGAATATAATTTAAAAGCCCCCGCAAAGGGGCTTTTCCGTTTGTGTTCCGCGCGCGGTTGTGGTATAATGTACGGCAATGGAAAACATACTTGAAGGTCTCAACGACGAACAAATTAAGCCCGTAAAAGATACCGAAGGCGCGGTTCTTGTACTCGCGGGCGCGGGCAGCGGCAAAACGCGGGTTTTAACTTCGAGAATTGCCTATATCCTTGAACAGGGCAAGGCAAGCCTTAACGAAATTCTCGCGATAACTTTTACCAACAAAGCCGCCGGCGAAATGAAGGAAAGGCTTTTTAAACTGCTGGGCGAAGGCGACAGCAAATGGATTTGCACGATACACTCTATGTGCGTGAAAATTCTGCGCCAGTTTGCGGACAGGGCGGACATCACGCCCAATTTTTCCATTTACAGCGAAACCGAGCGCAACAACGTTATTAAAAAAGTTTTTCAGGAACTCGACTTTGACGACGAAAGCCTTTTGAAAAGCGCAAAGTATCATATAGGCAACGCCAAAATGCTGGGGCTCGACCCCGACCAGTATGGCAGAAAGCACCACCGCGAGCGCGATATGGACGAAATTGTTGTGATTTACGAAAAGTACGACGCGCATCTTCGCGCCAACAACGCGCTCGATTTCGACGATTTGCTTTTACATACCCTGCGCCTTTTAAGACGTGACGGCGAAACGCGCGGATACCTTGCGGACAAGTTTAAATACGTTCTTGTGGACGAATTTCAGGACACCAACGCCGTGCAGTACGAGATTATAAAACTGCTGTCTTCGCAACACGGAAACGTCTTTGCCGTGGGCGACGACGACCAGTCCATTTACGGCTGGCGCGGCGCGGAAATCGAAAATATTTTGCGGTTCGACCAGGATTTTCCCGATGCGAAAATTTACAAGCTGGAAAGGAATTACCGTTCCACCAAATCTATACTAAACCTTGCAAACTGTATAATAAAGAACAACTCCGTGCGCCGCGGCAAAACTCTCTGGACGCAATCTGGCGACGGCGAAAAGCCCGAATATTTTCAGGCGGAAGAAGAAGCGCAGGAAGCGCTGTATGCGGCAAGAATTATAAACGACGGCGTTGCAAAGGGCGCAAAGTATTCCGACTACGCCGTTTTAATGCGTATAAACGCGCTCACCCGCTCTTACGAGCAGGAGTTTACAAAGTACGGCATACCTTATAAAGTGTTCGGCGGCTTCAAGTTCTTTGAAAGAAAGGAAGTCAAGGACGCGCTGGCGTATTTAAGACTTATATCCAACCCGTTCGACGACGAAGCTGCAGAGCGGATAATAAACGTTCCGCGCCGCGGCATAGGCGGAAAAACCTTGCAGACTATGTACGAGTATGCGCAGAGTCTGGGGCTTTCGCTTTACGACGCGTGCGTCGACTGCGAACAGCTTTCTCTCTCCCGCGGTGCAAAGGATAAAATAAAAGATTTTTACGATTTAATAAAGGGCTTCATAATTTCAGCCCAGCAGACCCCCGTGAACGAACTTGTCAAACAGGTCATCACACTTTCGGACTTGCGCTCGGCTTACGACGACGGTACTGACGACGGCGACGGAAAACTTGCCAATCTGGAAGAATTTATTGCTTCCGTGGACGACTTTTCGCGGCTCAACCCGCAGGCTACTCTTGACGACTATCTGAAGCAGATAACCCTGTTTTCCGACCTTGACAATATGGACGACAGCGACTACGTAACCATCGCAACCATTCACGCCGTAAAGGGACTTGAATTTAAAAACGTGTTTATCTGCGGGCTTGAAGACGGCATTATCCCGTCGTCCCGTTCGGACGGCGAAGGAAGAAGCCTTGAAGAAGAGCGTCGGCTTATGTACGTTGCGATTACGCGCGCCGAGCGGCGGCTGTATCTGACCCGCTCCAAATCCCGTTACCTTTATGGGTCGAGAAAGCTGACAAGCCCGTCGCGGTTTGTTTCGGAACTCGCTTCCGAACTCGGCATTTCCAGGGTGCAGACGCCTTACTACAACGCTGGCGGAATTAAAAAATATACCGACCAGAGTTACGGCGGCTCTTCGGGCGGCAGGGCGCTGTATTCTTCCGCGGACGGCTATGAAAGCGACGTCGCGGCAAACAGCGGGTTCAAACCTGTTTTCGGCTCGGCAACCGGTGCGGGCAAGCCGCAGCAGGGCGGTAAAAACTATTCCGTCGGAATGCGCGTGCGGCACGTAAAATTCGGCGTGGGTATGATAATTGCGGTTAAAAACGGCGGCACTATAATCAACGTTGCGTTCGACGGACAGGGCATAAAGGAACTTTCCGCGAGTCTTGCGCCGTTGGAAATTATATAAGGTACATATATGGACAGAATACGCGAACTTATAAACACCCTTAACAAGTGGGCTTATGAATATTACGTTTTGGACAATCCTTCCGTCCCCGACAGGGAGTACGACAGGCTTTACGACGAGCTTAAAAATCTTGAAGAGCAGACGGGCAGGGTGGATTTCGATTCGCCTACAAAGCGCGTCGGCGGCGAGCCGGTCAAGGGCTTTGAACGCCACGCGCACATAGCGCGGCTGTACAGCCTTGACAAAAGCGTGTCTTACGACGAGCTGGACGCTTTTTTTACGCGCGTGAAAAAAGTAGTGTCCGAACCCGAATACACGGTGGAGTACAAGTTTGACGGACTTACAATGTGTCTGACTTACGACGGCGGCAAGTTCGTCCGCGCGACTACGCGCGGCAACGGCGTAGAAGGCGAAGACGTAACCGCGCAGTGCCTTACAATAAAATCTTTCCCGCTCACAATAAATTATAAAGGCACGCTTGAAGTGCAGGGCGAAGCGGTCATAAGGCTCAGCGTTCTGGAAGAGTACAACAGGACGGCGAAAGAACAGCTTAAAAACGCGCGCAACGCCGTTGCGGGGGCAATACGCAATCTTGACCCCAGAATAACTGCCGAGCGCAAGCCCGAAATTCTGTTTTACAACGTAAACTATATGAGCGAAGGTTTTCTGAAAACCCAGAGCGAGCATATAGATTTTTTAAAGCAAAACGGTTTTAAAGTGTTCGGTTTTTTGCGCGTCTGTAAAAACGGCGAAGAAGTAAAATCCGCCATTGAAGAGATAGACGTATCCCGCAAAAATCTTGACGTGCTCACGGACGGGGCGGTGGTCAAACTTAACGATTGCGCCGCGCGCGAAGATATGGGGCATACGGACAAATTTCCGCGCTGGGCAATGGCGTACAAGTTCGAAGCGGAAGAGAATATTACTACTGTCAAAGACGTCGTATGGCAGGTGGGCAGGACGGGCAAACTTACCCCGCTTGCAATTGTGGAACCTGTCGAGCTTGCGGGCGCGACGGTCAGAAAGGCTACTTTAAACAACTACGGCGACGTTATACGCAAGGACGTGAAAGTGGGCAGCAAAGTGCTTATCCGCCGTTCCAACGAAGTTATACCAGAAATTTTAACCGCGACCGAACATGCAGAAGGCAGCGTTCCCGTCGTAAAGCCCGACTTTTGTCCCGACTGCGGAAGCAAAGTGGTTGAAACGGGCGCCAATATTTTTTGCCCCAACAGGCTGTGCCGTCCGCGCGTTATCGGCAAACTTGAGCATTTCGCGCAAAAGGACGCAATGGATATAGAAGGGTTTTCCGAAGCCACCGCAGGGCAGCTTTACGACGTTTTAGGCGTTACAAACTGTTCCGCGCTGTATTCCCTTACCGCGGAAGAGCTGGGAAGACTTGACGGCTTTAAGGATAAAAAAATTGCAAACCTTTTATCTGCAATAGAAAAGAGTAAAATTGTCCCGCAGGAAAAATTTCTGTTTGCGCTGGGCATTGACGGAGTCGGTAAGGTCGCGGCAAAGGACCTTTCCAAAATTTACGATTTGGAAGGGCTTGCAAAAGCGGACGCGGAAGAGCTGTGCGGGCTTGAAAACATAGGCGAAATAACCGCGGAAGCGATAGTCAACTGGTTTAAGGACGGCGAAAATTCGGCGGAAGTGCAAAGGCTTACGGACGCGGGCATAACCTTTACAAAAAAGCAAACGGCGAGCGGCGGCGTTTTTGCGGGGCAGTTTGTGGTGCTTACGGGCACTCTTGAAAATTTCAAGCGCAGCGAAGCCCAAAAACTTATCGAAGAAAACGGCGGGGAGTGCCAGAGTTCGGTCACCGCAAAAACAACGCTCGTGCTGGCGGGCGAAGCCGCGGGTTCGAAACTTGACAAAGCAAAAAAGCTGGGCGTAAAAATAATAGACGAAACCGAATTCAAACAGATACTTGGCATTTAAGCTCTTATAATCCGTGTTCAATTTAATAAAGATTTGCTTGCTTTTGTTCGAATTTAAGAATATAATATTCTTGTTGGTTTAAGGAGTGAAATGTTAAGTTTTATTTCCGCAAAAGAAGCGGCTGAAAAATGGAATATTTCTCAAAGGCGAGTTGCAATTCTGTGTTCTGAAAATCGTATTGACGGGGCTATGATGGTTGGCAATATGTGGATAATACCTGGTACCGCAGAAAAACCTGTTGATAAACGTACTATTCGGTATGAAAAACAAAATGCCGTACAGTTAAAACCGTTTGTTAAATGGGTTGGCGGTAAAGGTCAACTTGTGGGAGAACTTGAAAAAATGCTACCAACCAAAGGTGAAAAGGTTATAACAAAATATGTTGAACCTATGGTCGGCGGAGGCGCATTACTTTTCAATGTTTTGTCCAAGTTTGATTTTGAGCAAATTTATATAAGCGATATAAACGCCGAACTTATCAATGCTTATAGAGTTATTAAAAATAATGTTGATTTGCTTATTCCAAAGCTAACCGAAACGCAAATTCTGTTTTTGCCTATGGATGAAAACGGTCGCAAGTATTTGTATTACTCTTCTCGTGATAGGTTTAATAGCCTTGAATTAAATGAAAGCAATTCAGTCGAAAAAGCCGCACTATTTATCTTTTTGAATAAAACCTGTTTTAACGGTTTATATCGAGTAAACAAGAAAGGTCAATTTAACGTCCCTATGGGCGCATATAAAAACCCTTGCATTTGTGATGAAGAAAACTTGCGCAATATTTCAAAAGCATTAAAAAACGTTGAAATAGTTTGCGGTGATTATACTTTTTCTAAAAGTATAATTGATGAAAATAGTTTTGTTTATTTAGATCCGCCTTACAGACCCATATCACAAACTTCTGGCTTTACTTCCTACAACGCAGATATTTTTGACGATAACGAACAAATCAGGTTGGCAAAATTCATTGACGAAATAAATGAAACAGGCGCAAAAATTGTGTTAAGCAATTCAGATCCACAAAATATCAATGAAGAAGATACGTTCTTTGAAGATCTGTACAAATCATACAAAATTAAAAAAGTCGAAGCAAGCCGTATGATAAACAGCAAATCAGACGGTCGCGGAAAAATTAAAGAATTGCTTATTTGCAATTAATGTGAATTTATGAAAAGAAATTTTAACGAATGGTTTAAAACGTTCAGGTCAAGTATTTGCGATT
>CAOMHR010000006.1 GCA_948482865.1 Christensenellaceae bacterium | reverse complement strand
GCCGAAAATCTGGGCTGGTCCGGCGATTGGGGAATGGCGGCAAGCGCCAGGCAGAACGACTACGTTCACCGCCTTGTGAATTTGCTTGAAAATGACGGTAAAACCGTTTCGTACTGCGTTGCGAATTTAAGCGAATGGGAACGCTGCGGCGATACGGGTTTGCTGAATACGCGTTATGACGGAGCGCGCGGGTTTTGCGCGGATTTAATAATCGTAAGACTGGGCGAAAACGCAAATCTTACCGTAAGGTTAAATGAATTTAAGCCGCAGTATGAGAATATGGTAAAATATTTTGCGGAGAACGGCGCGAAAATACTGCTTACCGATTTGTTTTGGGAATATGCGCCCTTTGACGGGTTTATAAAGGATTTTGCCCGCGAAAACGGTTATATGTTTGTAAAACTGCACGATTTGGGCAGGGACGACAATATGAAAGCCGTCGGCAAATTTGCGCACGCGGGGGTTGCCGCACACCCGGGCGACGCGGGAATGGACGCCATTGCCCAGAGAATTTATTGCGCGTTGAAACAAAATCGTGCTTTCGTTTTGTAGTGACAACGGAGAGTTTTTAAAATGAGAAAATATTTAGCGATAGATATCGGGGCGAGCAGCGGCAGACATATAGCGGGCTGGCTTGAAAACGGCGACATAAAGACCGAAGAGATTTACCGTTTTAAAAACGGCGTTGAAAGTAAAGAAGGCAAGCTTGTCTGGAACGTTGAATTGTTGTTTAAAGAAATTATAAACGGACTTAAAGTTGCGAAGGAAAAGGACTGTATACCCGTAAGCATAGGCGTTGACACCTGGGCTGTGGACTACGCTCTTTTGGATAAAGATAATAAGTTAATAGGCGATGTTTTCTCCTACCGCGACAGCCGTACAAAGCAGGCGGCAGATGACGTACACCGCATAATTTCCTTTAAAAAATTATATGAACGCACTGGGATACAGTTTCAGCCGTTCAATACTGTTTACCAGCTCTATGCGGATAAACTAAGCGGAAAGACAGAAAGGGCGGAAAGTATGTTAATGATTCCCGATTATCTCAACTTTCTCTTAACGGGCGTAAAGAAACAGGAGTACACCAACGCCACGAGTACGGGATTGGTGAACGCGCAAACGCACTGTTGGGACTGCGAAATTCTTGATTTGCTGGGCTTTAACCGTAAACTGTTTAAAGAACTTTCCCCGCCGCAAACGGTTGTGGGCAGATTAAAGAAAGAGATAGCGGAAGAGATAGGTTATAACGCGGAAGTAGTTCTTCCCGCGACCCACGATACTGCAAGCGCGGTAGAAGGAATACCTATGACGGAAAACTGCCCGTACATATCGAGCGGCACATGGTCGCTGCTCGGCATAAAAGTCCCCCAAGCTATAACCGACGAAAAAAGCCGCATAGCCAACTACTCCAACGAAGGCGGGATAGGTTATTACCGTTACCAGAAAAACATAATGGGAATGTGGGTTGTTAACCGTCTGCGCGACGAACTTTGTCCCGATAAGCCTTTTCCGGAAATCGTAAAAGAAGCCCAAGAGAGTAATTTTAACGAATATGCAGGCGTAAACGACAGCGCGTTTCTTTCGCCCGAGAGCATGAAAGCGGCGTTTTGTAACGCGCTCAAATCAGAGCCTGGGAATGCAGGCGATTATTTCAGGTGCGCGTATTTAAGTCTGGCGCATAGTTATAAAACTGCGCTTGACGGATTGAGCGCCAATACGGGCATAAAATCCGATAAACTGTATATAGTGGGCGGGGGTGCGAAAAACGGATTTTTAAACCGCCTGACCGAAGAGATATGTAAAGTAAAAGTCATGGCGTTGCCTATAGAAGCGAGCGCGATAGGCAATATAAAACAGCAAATATTAAGAGGTGAATAAAATGTATAACAGCGCGAAACAGGAGTATGCAATCTGCGGCGTGGATACCGAAGCGGCGATAGCCGCAATTAAAGATATACCCCTTTCAATTCATTGCTGGCAGGGGGACGACGTTGTAGGTTTAGACGGCGGCGGACAATTGAGCGGCGGGATTCAGACGACGGGCAACTACATAGGCAGAGCAAGAAATTTTGAAGAGTTAAAGGCAGATATAAAAAAAGCGTTCTCGCTTATGCCCGGCAAAAAGCGGCTTAACCTTCACGCAAGTTACGCGGTGAACCCGACTGTTGACCGCGATAAATACGAGCCGAAGCACTTTGCAGAATGGGTTAAGTTTGCAAAGGAAATAGGGGCGGACGGCATAGACTTTAACCCCACTATGTTCAGCCATAAAAACATAAAAGACGGACTTACGCTTTCAAGTCCCGACGAAGCCATCCGTAAGTTCTGGATAAACCACTGCAAAGCGTGTCTGCATATAGCGGAGTATTTTGCGGACGAGTTCAAATCGCCGTGCCTTGTAAACATCTGGATACCTGACGGATTTAAAGACGTGCCGGCGGACAGATTAACGCCCCGCCTGCGCCTTAAAGACAGTCTGGACGAAGTTCTTTCCTGCGGCTATGACAGAAGCAAAGTAGTTGCGGCGGTAGAGAGCAAAGTGTTCGGGATAGGAGTGGAAAGCTACACGGTGGGCAGTAACGAGTTCTATCAGAACTATGCGGCAAAAAATAATATCTGCTGCCTTTTGGACAACGGACACTATCACCCGCTTGAATACGTTTCCGATAAAATTCCCGCATTGCTTGCATTCTACGATAAAGTTGCTTTACACGTGACAAGGGGTGTAAGATGGGACAGCGACCACGTAGTATTATTCGAAGACGAACTCAAAGAGATAGCAAAGGAAATAGTAAGGAACAAGGCGACTGATAAAGTGCTTATCGGCTTGGACTATTTCGACGCTTCCGTTAATCGCCTTTCGGCGTGGGTAACGGGACAGCGCGCAATGCAAAAGGCTCTTTTATACGCTTTGCTTACGAACCATAGCGCGCTTAAAGAGTTGCAGGACAAAGCGGACTTTACAGCGCTTATGGTAAAGCAGGAAGAGTATAAAACTCTGCCGTTCGGCGCGGTCTGGAAAGAGTATTTAAAGAGAGAAAATCTTTCCGAAGATTATCTGACCGAAATAAGAGAATACGAAAACAAGGTATTAAGGGAGAGAGTGTAATGGGTTTTATGGACGATTTAAAAAAAGCGGGCAAAGATTTATCCCGCGCTTTAAAGGATATAAAAAGCGCGCCGTTTGTTAAGGAAATGTGCAAAACTACGGCAAATATGTACCGCTTGGGCTGGGACGAAAGAAACGGCGGAAATATAAGCTACCTGTTAGATGAAAAGGAAGTTGCCGAATATCTGGATTTATCGAAAGTAATCCGCACCATTCCGCTTGCGGGGGTGAACGAAGCGGAGTTTGACGTAACGCCGCTTTTAGGCAAGATATTCATTGTAACGGGCACGGGTAAGTATTTCAAGAACGTGGAAGACGACCCCGAGACCAATCTCGGCATTGTCCGCATAGCCAAAAACGGCGTGGAGCTGTTGTGGGGCTATAAGGACGGCGGCAGGACCACGAGCGAGCTGCCCGCGCATTTGATGTGCCATATGGCAAGGCTTGCGGCAGACCCTGAAAACCGTGTGGTAATGCACAGCCACCCTACGCACACGCTTGCAATGAACTACGTTCACGAACTGGACGAAAAGAAGTTTACGCACACCCTTTGGGAGATGTGTACGGAGTGCATAGCGGTCTTCCCCGACGGCGTGGGTATACTGCCCTGGATGCTTTGCGGAACAAACAGCATAGGCGTAGCGACTGCGAAGAAGATGGAGAAGTTCCGCCTTGTAATCTGGGCAATGCACGGAATTTACGGCGCGGGCAAAACTATGGACGAAACTTTCGGTTTGATTGAAACGGTGGAAAAGGCGGCGCAGATTTATATGCTCACCGCGCACCTGCCGCGCATTAACACCATTAAGGACGAAGATATGGTTAAACTGGTTGAACTCTTCGGTCTTGATTACCGTAAAGATTTTCTGAATATTAAATAATTATGGGATTTAAAGATATAGCAAATTTAACAGAATATGCAAAAGCAAAATTAGGGCTTAAACCGCGCGACGCAGATTATAAAGCCAACCGTGTTTTAGAGATAATGGAAAGCGGTTTGGAAGGCGCTGAATTGGAAGACGCCGTGTACGGCGAGCTTTCGCTTCTGCCGTCCGAAACAGACGAACGTTTTGCTCAGATTTTCAGGGAAAGCGGAAGTAAAGCGGCGACCGGTTGGTTATACAATTATTGCGTAAATAACAAGTACGTCAAAAAAGACGTGCTGGATAAGAACCCGCGCTTTGATACGGCAAACGGACTTACTATAACCATAAACAAAACCAAGCCGGAGTTTCGCGACCCGAAGAAAGCGAAGGCAGGCAACAGCGTGGACGGCGGATTTGCAAAGTGCGTAATCTGCCGCGAGAACGAAGGTTTCGGCACAAGGAACAAGCGTAATCTTCGCACGGTTTCCATAACGCTCGGCGGCAAGCCGTGGTTCTGGCAGTATTCGCCGTACGGGTATTTTAACGAACACGGCATAGCGGTAAACTGCGAGCATATACCTATGCGGATAGACAGGCAGACCCTTTGTAACCTGTTGGATTTCGTGGATAAGTTTCCGCACTATTTCATAGGTTGTAACGCGCCTTTGGAAAGGATAGGCGGAAGCGTTTTAGCCCACGACCACTATCAGGGCGGCGGCGAAATATTGCCGTTACACAGGGCGAAAATAAAGACAAAGATAAAGGACAGAAAATATCCCTATGTCAATGTTGGGATACTGGACTGGGCGGGGACGGTCATACGGATAAAGAGCGATAAGCGCAATGAGATTATCGATATTGCGGACAGACTGCGCGAAGCGTGGGAAGGTTATAACAACGCTGAATACGGTATAATAGCCGAAGATGAAAACGGAGCGCATAACGCAATCAGTCCTACGGTAATAAAAACCGTTCACGGCTATGAAATGAACGTAATACTCCGCAGTAATATCACAAGCGAAAAGTATCCCGACGGCGTGTTTCACGCCCACCCCGAATACCACTCGATAAAGAAAGAGAGCATAGGTTTAATAGAAGCGCAGGGGCTGTTTATACTTCCGGGAAGACTTGAAGACGAACTTTCGGCAGTGGAAAAATTTATTGTTGAAAATCAGCCTTTGCCCGAAGAATATTCGCAGTTTAGTCTGGTTTACAACGAAACGAAAGCGTTATACGAAAGCGGGAAATACAGCGACGTACATACTGCAATGCAGGAAGAGTTGGGAAGCATTTGCTACCGCATATTGGAAAACACTGCGGTGTTTAAAAATGAAGAAAATTTAATGCGGTTTCTTGAAGTCGCAGGTTTTGAAATATGAAAGAATACGAATACAAAGTGAGCGCGGCGGGCAGGATAAACCTTATAGGCGAACACATTGATTACTGTGGCGGCAAGGTAATGCCAGCGGCGCTTTCGCTTAAAAACACTGTTTACATAAGACCCAACGGCACGAATAAAATCAATTTAAGTTGGACTACGTTGCCTGACAAAGTGACGCTGGATATAGATAAGTTAGACAGTTATAAAGGCTTAAAGTACGGCAATTATCAGGCGGGTGCGGCGTTAATGTGGCAGCGGGCGGGACATAAGATAGTCGGTTGCGATATGCTTCAAGACTGTACCGTTCCGTTCGGCAGCGGGCTTTCAAGCTCGGCGGCGATAGAAGTCAGTACGATAGCGGCTTTGGCAACGCTTGCGGGCGAACCTTTGAATAAAGCGGATATTGCGTTAAAAGCGCAGCAGGCGGAACGCGAATACGCGGGCGTGAACTGCGGAATAATGGATCAGTACGCTTCCGCTTGCGGAAAAAAAGAAAGCGTAATGCTTTTGGACTGCAACACGTTACAATGCGAATATTTGCCGCTTAGGTTGGGCGATTATTCATTGGTAATAACCAACTGCAACAAGCCACACAGTCTTATAGAAAGCAAGTATAACGAACGCAGAGAAGAAACGGACAGAGCGTTAGATATGTTACAACAACGTATAGAGATAAATTTTCTTGCCGATTTAAGTCTTTCCCAGTTCAGGACGTACGGCACGGTTTTACCTAACGTTTTGAAGAAACGCGTCGAACATATTGTTACCGAAAGTGAAAGGGTGAGAGTTGCAACCCTTGCGTTAAAGGCAGGCAATATTGAAATGCTGGGCGGGCTTTTGAACAAGTCCCATGCGTCGCTTCGGGATAATTACGAAGTTACGGGCAGAGAGCCTGACGCGTTGGTTGCGGCGGCGCAGGCGCAGTCCTGTTGTATAGGTTCAAGACTGATTGGCGGCGGCTTCGGCGGCTGTACGATTTCGCTTGTTAAATCAAACAGCATAGACGAGTTCAAGGAATTTACATACAACAACTATCTTAAAGCGACAGGCTACAAAGCGGAATTTTATAATACGGAAATATCGGACGGAATAGTAATATCAAAATTATAGGAGCAGAAAATGAAAATTTTAGTAACCGGCGGCGCGGGATACATAGGTTCGCATACGGTGGCACAGCTTTGTGCGGACGGGTATGACGTGGCGATTTTGGATAATCTTTCCACGTCTTGCGAAGAAAGCGTTGTACGTTTGAGAAAAATAACGGGTAAAGATATTCCGTTACATAAGGTTGACATACGCGACAAAGACAATGTACGCAAAGTTTTGCGCGACGAAAAAATAGAAGCTATAATTCACTTTGCGGCATATTCGCTTGTCGGCGAAAGTATGGTAAATCCGCTTAAATATTACGAGAATAATCTTTACGGCACCAAACAGCTTTTAGAAGCAATGGTTGAAGAAAAGGTGGACAAAATAGTCTTCTCGTCCACGGCGGCAACCTACGGCGAACCGAAGAGCATTCCCATACTCGAAACGGACGAAACAACCCCCACCAATACGTACGGAGAAACAAAGCTGTCTATGGAAAAGATGTTCAAGTGGACGGCGAACGCGCACGGACTTCGGTTTGTGTCGTTGCGGTATTTCAACGCTTGCGGCGCGCACGCAAGCGGAACAATAGGCGAAGACCACAACCCCGAAACTCATTTAATTCCTATAATTTTACAGGCGGCGGCAGGCGTGCGGGAGAATATAAGCGTTTACGGAACGGACTATCCCACGCGCGACGGCACTTGCGTGAGAGATTATATACACGTTTATGACCTTGCCAAAGCGCACGTTGCGGCGGTTAAATATCTTTTAGACGGCGGCAAAAGCGAAATATTCAATTTAGGTACGGAAACGGGGACGACGGTAAAGGAAGTTATCGACGCGGCGAAAAAGATAACGGGCAAAGATATAAAAGTCGTTTACGGCGGGCGCAGAGCGGGCGACCCTGCGGTGCTTACTGCGTCAAATAAAAAGGCGAGAGAAATTCTCGGCTGGAAGCCCGAAAAGACAATGGACGATATAATTTCTTCCGCTTGGAAATGGCACAGCGAAAATCCGTGCGGGTACAATAAATGATTAAAACTATAAAAGACGGAAACATTGAAGCCGAGATCGAAAGCGTGGGAGCAAGAATAAACGCTTTAAAAGTGAACGGCATTGATATAGTTTTCGGCTTTAATTCGGTAGAAGACTATAATAAAAGCGGTTGCTATGCGGGCGCGACGATAGGCAGGGTTGCCAACCGAATAGCAAAGGGCAGATTTACGCTCAACGGCAAAGAATACCGGCTGAACGTAAACAACGGCGAAAATCACCTGCACGGCGGAAACGACGGGTTTGACAAAAAGCCTTTTACTGTGACGGAAGAAACAGCTAATTCCGTAACAATGGAATATGTGAGCGCGGACGGTGAAGAAAACTATCCGGGCAATTTAAGGTTTACCGTTAAGTTCACGTTAGAAGATAATTCGCTTTTAATAGAGTATAGCGCGGTTAGCGATAAGGATACTTTGTGGTGCCCAACCAATCACACATACTTTAATTTAGACGGCGAACAGAAAGGCGATTGCAGAAATAATCTGTTGCGGATTAACGCAGATTTTTATACGCCCGTTGACGGCGGACTTATCCCGACGGGCGAGAAGAAAGCCGTTAAAGGCACGCCGTTCGATTTTACTAAACCGAAAAGAATAGGCGAAGAGATAGGCAGCGAAGAATTAAACGTAACGCTCGGCTACGACCATAACTTTATTTTAAGCGGCGCACACGCCGCGCACGCGGAAAGCGAAGTAACCGGTATAAAAATGGACGTGTACACGGATATGCCGTGTTTGCAGTTTTATTCGGGCGGACAGCTTAACGGAGTTAAAGGCAAGAGCGGTATATACAATAAATACGCAGGTTTCTGTTTGGAACCGCAGTTTTGTCCCAACGCAATAAATTTGCAAGATTATCAAAAGCCTGTTTTAAAAGCGGGGCAAATAAAAAAGCATTATATACGGTATAAAATAGTAGTTGATTAAAATTAAAAAAAAGTGCAAAATATAAGTACAAAGGAAATTTTGTAAATTCTTTAATTGGGATAGAGATTGAGATATTTATGCAAAATAACCGTTTAACTTCTTTAAAGGCGTTGGAACGCCTGAAAGAAGGAAATAAAATTTACATAAATTCGGTGAAAGGCGCGGGCGACGTTTCGCCGCAAAAGCGTCTTTTTACAAGTAAAAACGGACAAAACCCGTATGCCGTTATAGTTAGTTGCTCCGATTCGAGAGTGATTCCCGAGTGCATTTTTTCGGCGGGGATAGGCGATTTGTTCGTAATACGCGTTGCGGGCAACGTTATAGACAACCACCAGCTTGGAAGTATAGAGTATGCTGTCGGACATCTGGGCTGTAATTTAGTTGTGGTTTTGGGGCATACGCTTTGCGGCGCGGTGGGCGCGGCAAACAGTAAGAGTTGCGGCTACGTCGGATTTATTACCGAAGAAATAAGGCGAGCCGTCGGCGCGGAAACGGACGCGGTCAAGGCAAGTATTCTCAACGTAAAACAGAGCGTAAGCAAAATAAAGAACAGTTTAAACATAACCGACGGTTTGTGCGTTACAGGCGCGCTGTATCATACCGACAGCGGCACAGTAGATTTTGATTTATGAATTTTTACAACTGCCGCGCGGACTTAAAAAAGTCCGCGCGGCAGTTGTTTAAAAAAGTGCTACAAATGTTATACACAAAAATGCTAATTTACAGGATTGTAATTATGCTGAGTTTCAAAATTCGGAAATACAAGGTACATAAATGTCAAAAAAATGGAAGCGTTTTCGGTATTGATAAAAAGCTATGAAACCTGTATAATGAATATGTAAAATAATAAATTTTAAGGTAAAAAATGAAAAAATTTACGGTTAACGATTTATCATCGGAAGAAAAACTGCGGCTTTTGTGCAGCAACGGTTTCTGGTATACAATGGACTTTGACGGCAAATTGCCCGCAGTGGCAGTTTCCGACGGACCCGTAGGGGTAAGGGCGGAACGCAACAACGAAAAGGGCGAAAAGGTTACGCTTGACTCCGTTTCTTATCCTTCCGCGCAACTTCTGGCAAATACATGGGATAAAGATTGCGCCTTGCTTATGGGCGAATGTCTTGCGGACGACTGTTACGAAAAGAACGTGGATATTCTTCTGGGACCGGGCGCAAATATAAAAAGGCACCCTTTAAACGGCAGGAATTTCGAATACTTTTCCGAAGACCCTTTATTGGCGGGCGAGATAGCAAAAAGTTATATAGAAGGTGTTCAGTCGCGCGGAATAGGCGCGTGTTTAAAACATTTTTGCTGCAACAACTTAGAGTATAACCGTTTTGAACAGTCAAGCGAAGTGGACGAAAGAACGCTGCGCGAAATTTATTACGTGCCGTTTGAAATCGCCTGCAAGGCGAAGCCGGTGTCTATGATGAGCTCGTATAACCGGATAAACGGACAATACGCAAGCGAAAACAAGAAAGGCTTTAAAGTTTTGCGCGAAGAATTCGGCTTTGACGGGGTAATGTATTCTGACTGGGAAGCGGTCCGCAACAGGACTCTGTCCGCAAAGGCTGGGTGCGATATAGAATTTCCTTTTAACGAAACGAATTACAAAAAATTTGCGGAAGATTACAAATCGGGAAAAATTACCGAAGAAGAATTGAACGCCTGCGCGCAAAGGGTGCTTGACCTTGCCTATCGTTGCAAAGAGATGCAGGCGGGCAAGGGCGTAAAAAGGACGGCGGAGCAACGGCTTGAAGCCGCGCAGAAAATCGCGGAAGAAGGTATGGTTTTGCTGAAAAACGACGGCGGAATTCTTCCGCTTAAAAAGGGTGTAAACGCCGCTCTTTTCGGCTGTTATGCAAAGCCTGAAACGGGTATGATTGCGGGCGACGGCAGCTCGCGCGTGGTGCCGCTGACAAAGAATTTTGATTTGGGCAAACTGCTGGAAAAAGAATTAAACATAAAAATACCGTTTGAAACTATGTTTTATTACGATAAAGTTCTGGGTACAAACGGTTACGCGCATTATGCCGCAAAGCCGCACGTCGGCAAAAATATGGCGGCTGCCGCGGATATAAACATAATTTGTGTGGGTACCGGCGTAAATATCGAAGCGGAGTCTTACGACAGGGCGGATATGCGTCTTCCGCTTGCGCAGGAGCGCACTATTGCGGATCTGGCTGCGATAAACCCTAATACCGTGGTAATTATTTTTGCCGGTTCGGCAATTGACGTAAGCGCATGGGCGGATAAGGTAAAAGCAATAGTTTACGCGGGATTTTGCGGCGAACGCGGAATGGAAGCGCTCTGCAATATTTTGTGCGGCAAGGTAAATCCTTGCGGAAAACTTTCGGAAACCTTTCCTGTAAATTATAGCCGTTCAGCTGTGGCGGGTGCGTATTGCGACACTGCGGTAACGCGCTATACCGAAGGGGTTGACGTGGGTTACCGCTACTACGACAGGCACCCCGAAGACATTAAATATCCTTTCGGTTTTGGACTCAGTTATTCGAGATTTAATTATTCCGACTTAAAAATCAAGGCGAACGGGCTTAACGCGGATATATGCTTTGCAGTGGAAAACCTTTCTTCAACCGACGGCAGCGAAATAGCGCAGGTGTACGTGCAGGAGTGTTCGCCTACGGTTTACCGCCCCATAAAGGAATTGAAAGGGTTTGTGAAGGTGAAAATTAAAGCGGGCAAAAAAGAAAACGTTTGTATCAGTCTTACCGAACGCGCTTTTGCATACTATTCGGTTGCGGAAGACTGCTGGCGGGTAAACGACGGAGCATATAAAATTCTGGCGGGAAGTTCTTCGCAGAATATTTTATTGAGCAAGACTGTGTTTATCGAAAACGGAAAAATCAAGTTTTAAAAACTAAAAAGGGTTTCATTTTTCGGAAACAAGTTAACAATAAACAGTCAAATAGTGGAAGCGGGGTTACCGTTGAAAACGCGGTATGCGGATGATATAATAACTACAAAGCAAGGGGAGGAAAATATTTAATGGCGGGATTGTCGTTACAGCATATTTATAAAAGATATAAGAATAAAAAGAGATTCAGTCTTATACAGCTTATAAAAAACAAGGGCAAAATGCCCAAAACGGAAAAAGAATTTGTTGCCGTAAAAGACTTCAATATGGAAATCGAAGACGGCGAATTTATAGTGTTTGTAGGACCTTCCGGCTGCGGCAAGTCCACTACGTTAAGAATGATAGCGGGGCTTGAAGAAATTTCCGACGGCGATCTTTATATAGGCGATAATCTTGTAAACGACGTCGACCCCAAAAGCAGGGATATTGCAATGGTGTTTCAAAGCTATGCTTTATACCCGCATATGTCTGCTTACGAAAACATTGCCTTCGGGTTGAAAATGAAAAAGATACCCGACGTAAAAATCGATAAAAACGGCAAAGAAAAGAAGATTATGCGCCATTTTACCAAAGCCGAGATAAAGGAAAAGGTAAATTGGGCGGCAAAAGTTCTGAACATAGAAGAACAGCTGAATAAAAAACCCGGGGAAATGTCAGGCGGACAGCGCCAGCGAATTGCCTTGGGCAGGGCGATTGTGCGCAATCCCAAAGTCTTTTTGTTGGACGAACCGCTTTCAAACCTTGACGCAAAGTTGCGAGCGGCGATGCGCGCCGAAATAGTAAAACTGCACGATAGGCTGCATACGACCTTTATTTACGTAACCCACGACCAGGTTGAAGCTATGACAATGGGTACGCGCATAGTCGTTATGAAACTGGGCGTAGTGCAGCAGATAGATACGCCTACGAATTTGTTCGACTTCCCCGACAATAAATTTGTGGCTGGTTTTATCGGTACGCCGCAGATGAACTTTTTTGACGTTACAATACAAAAGGACGGCAAAAATTTAAACGTTACGTACGAAAACGGACAGACTATCGCTTACGGTCTTGGCAATTTGCGCAGCATAAAGCCCGAATATCTTGACGGCGAACAGCACAAAGCGACTTTGGGTGTGCGCGGAGAAAATATCAAAACCGTTAAAGAAGGTTTAAAAACCACGCTCACTTTAAAGGAAGTGCTTGGCAACACCACTCAGTTGTTCGTTCATTTGTCTGAAGAAAGCAAAGACTTTATCGTGTGCGTTGCCGAAAGGGCAAACTTTAAAAACGGCGACGAAGTAAACGTTGCCTTTGATGAAAAATGTATCCATTTGTTCGACTTTGAAACGGAAGAAGCTATAATGGGCAGGGAGTACGGCAATAAATAACCGGGGAGTACATTTTTCCGTATGTTGAATTGGGTTAAAAGATTTACGCTTTCGCTGTTTTCCGACTCCGTGGCAAAAAGCAGTATTACGGCAGGTTTCGCAAATATATTGCTTACCAGTTTTCTGGCGTTTGTATTTTTGTTTTTAGGTATATTTGCGGGACAAAACGTTACGTTTACTGCTCACTACAACGGGGCGGACGATTTTCGCGAATTTGTCTATAACGCGTTTTGCGGTCCCGAAAATGCAAAGCCTATCAACGTGGAAGTTAAAAACGGGGCTGCCGAAATTACATCCGGCGGCGAAAGCGTACTTATAAATACTTTTGAAAACGAGAGCGACGCAAATTTATATTCGTTGAACGGGTATCATTTTGTGGCGGATTCGCGCAATGCAAGCGCGACGTACGACGATTTCGAAGCGTATTGCGTAAAAAACGGCGGCAATGAAGAAATTACGTACGAGACGTATTCGGCTCTTTCCGAAAGCGAAAAACAAAATTATCGTTTTGCCGTGCGCTATACAGGCAAACAAAAGCAAATAACCGATAGCGACGCGGGCGTTTACAAGGCGTATCTTGCTACGGTAAAAGACGAGAAAATAAGCGCGCAGTTCAAGGAAATAGAAGACAAAAAAGCGCAGTTATCCGCGGAAGATTACAACAATTCCGTTTACGAGTTGTATTTAAACGCATATTATCCCGATTTGTACAGCGTAACGGGTGAAAGCGTGCCTACCTTGCGCGGTTATTATTACGGATTGACGCTGAAATCGCAGGGCAAATATTTTTGTTTGTTCGGGGATATGGTTACCGCGTCTTTCAAATCGTATTCGTCAGGCGTAATAACGTTCGGCGGATTGTACAAGGACGGAAACGGTCTTATTGTTGACGGCGGTGCGGACAGCGGCGCCGCGATAGACAAGTTTGTTAAAAGCATTTATTCCGGCAGTTTGCCTATGCTGTTTTTAATGGATTTGCTTAGCGCGATTACCGTAATTGTCGTAACCGAATTGGTTATAGTGGGCGGGATGTTGCTGTGTTTTGCACTCTGTAAACTGAAAAAGAACAAAATTTGCAATACCTTCGGCAAATGCGCTAAACTTGTTGCTTCATATACCCATATCGCCGCGTTTATTGCGGCGGTTGTCGCGCTCTGTCTGGGGTTTGCCTTTACGGGGACGGCGGTGGCGCTGATTGCTTATATTACGTTTGCGGTTATATTGGTCGTAAGGACGTGCGTGTTTATGCTACGCGGTAAAAATCAGGCGGAGCCTGTTTCTTCCGACGACGACGGCAGTTACGGGCTGCGGACGGACCTTATATAATTTTAATGTTTTCCCCGCCTTTTTGCGCGGGGTATTTTTTAGACACGCAGGAGAATTTTATGGAAATAATAATAACGAAAGATTACGAAGAATTAAGTGAAACGGGCGCGAAGATAATAATCGGAACCGTCAAAAAAAATCCCTATGCGGTTTTGGGGCTTGCAACGGGAACAACGCCGCTGGGGCTGTACAAAAGACTTATAGACGATTGCAAAAACAATAAAACGAGTTATAAGCATATACGCGCGGTAAATCTGGACGAGTATAAAGGCTTGCCGAAAGAACATAAACAAAGTTATGCGTATTTTATGCGCAAAAACCTGTTTGACCATATTGATATAGACCTTGAAAACACGCACATTGAAAACGGTGTTGCGGCAGACGAACAATCGGAGTGCGAAAGGTACGATAAAATTCTGGAAAGTATGCGGCAGGACATACAACTGTTGGGTCTCGGCAGTAACGGACACATAGCGTTCAACGAGCCGTACACGTCTTTTGAAAGTACGACGCACGTCGTGGATTTGGCGGAAAGCACAATAAAGGACAACGCGCGGCTGTTCAACGATATTGAAGAAGTGCCGAAGCAAGCGTACACTATGGGATTAAAAAGCATAATGGGCGCAAAAAAGATATTGATACTTGCAAGCGGGGCGAACAAGGCGGAGGCGGTTTATAAACTTGTCAGGGGCGAAGTGACGGAAGCCGTGCCCGCAAGCATATTGCAAAACCACGCCGACTGTACGCTTATAATAGACAAAGAGGCTGCAAAATTATTATGAACAAAATAGTATACGTACCGGACGGGCTTGATAAAAAGGAAGCGTTAAGCCGCACCACGCATTTGTGCATTGCGGCGCACCAGGACGACATAGAATTTATGGCGTTTGCGCCGATAGCGGAGTGTTTTCAGAAACAGGACAAATGGTTTTGCGGTGTGGCGACCACGGACGGCGCGGGAAGCCCGAGAAACGGCGTTTACGCGGATTATACGGACGACGATATGAAGGCAATCCGTATAGAAGAACAAAAAAAAGCGGCGTGCGTAGGCGGCTACAGCGCGCAGATACTTTTGGGTTATTCTTCAAAAGAATTGAAGGACAGCGGCAACGAAAGAGTCGTAAACGATTACGTTGAAATTTTACAGGAAACAAAGCCGCAATACGTTTATACCCATAATCTTGCGGATAAGCACGAAACTCACGTTGCGACTGCGTTAAAAGCGATTGAAGCGTTGCGGCGGTTGCCGCACGGTCTGCAACCCGAAAAGGTGTACGGCTGCGAAGTATGGCGCAATCTGGACTGGCTTAACGACGAAGAGAAAGTGTATCTGGATTGCAGCGCGTACCCTAATCTGGGCAGAGCGCTATCGGGCGTATTCGACAGTCAGATTTCCGGCGGCAAGCGTTACGATTTAGCCGCCGAAGGCAGAAGGCTTGCAAACGCGACGTTTTCGGAAAGTCACGCCTGCGATACCTATACCGGTTTAAACTATGCTATGGAGTTGACTCCGCTCATAAAGGATAAAACGCTTGATATTGCAGACTACGTTTGCGGATATATAGACAGATTTAAAGAAAGCGTTAAAAGTCTGATAAATAAATTCAATTGATTATTAAATTTAACCGCCCGCAGGCTTTTGCCTGCGGGCGGTTTTCCGTTATGAAATTTTCATAATTATCGCTTGATTGAAGTCGCCGAAGTTTTTTCCGAAAATGCTTATTCCGCCGCAATGCTCGGCGTCGTCTTTGACGCCTATTGTAAACGAAATCGAATTTTTGTCGAAAAGCCGCAGGTCGTCGAAGGTAACTTGTTTGTGAATGAACACGTTGTCCAAATAAACGCCTTCTTTGTCAACCGATATTTTTTTAAGCTGTCCGAACTGCGAGCTTGTAACAGGCCAGTATTCGGGGGTGAGTTTTCCGCGCTTGCCGCCGAAATTGCCGGGGGAAGTAAAAGTCAGAATTTCCAGACCGTTTATATTTACCGTTATATCCGAAGGCCAATTGTTGTTGTAGTAAATCGTGTCAGAACAAACTTCAAGCGAAAAACTTATACGCTGGCGGGTTTCGCAATCTTTTTGCGGGGATGAAAACAAGTATGTCACGTATCCCGATTTAAACCAGAGACATTCCGCTTGCGCCCTTAGCGGCGAATAGAAAACCTGCGCGTCGTCAAAATCGCCAAGGCGGTTTTCCCTGCCCACCATTCCGCAGGGTACGCTTATTTTGCAGTCGGAGTACATTCCTATTGGCATTTCGGTAATAAAGGATTTGAGTTTATTGTTCGCAGGGTTTGCCACAAGCGAAACTTTAACGTCCAGAACAGCCTGCGCGCAAAATTTGGTGTGACCTTTAAGCCCGGGCTGGTAACTTATTACGACAAGCCCCGCGTCTTCCAGAATGTCTATATGGCGTGAAACGCTTGAAATAGGAATGTTCAGATTTTTTGAAATTTCCGAAAGGCTCACCGAGCGGTTAAGCATATATTTCAAAATTTCAAGCCGGACGTCCACGGACAGAGCGCGCGCAATTTTTGCTATCGTCCCGTGGTCGGACTGTTTGTCTATTTTTAAACTGAAATGCTTTTCCGAACTGACGCTTGCCATATTGTTTATTCCCCGCT
Organism: Christensenellaceae bacterium; assembly: GCA_948482865.1. Classification (GTDB taxonomy): domain Bacteria; phylum Bacillota; class Clostridia; order Christensenellales; family Borkfalkiaceae; genus Coproplasma. Next base: position 6,197 of record CAOMHR010000006.1, on the reverse strand, counting down.
TACAATTATATTTCAATAATAACACAAAAAACGCGACTTTACAAATGATTATTTCCGAAAAATGGAAGTTAAATGCAAATTTCAGCGCAGTTGTGGGGTAAAACGAGAATTATCGGTTCAAGAATTTGGAAATTGCGGCGGATGAAATAGTAAGAAAGTGGAAGCGCCCCTGCTATTGTTTTATTACCGTTTATTTGATAAAATAATTATGAAATTATAGAAAGGAACAAAAAATGTATAGAAACGAACATCCGAACCCCCAATTTAAACGCGATTTTTACATATGTCTGAACGGATTGTGGGAATTTGGTAAAGGCAAATGTCTTAACTCGCAATCTCCCGATTTAAAGAATATGATAGAAGTTCCTTTCTGCCCCGAATCCGTACTTTCAGGCATAGGCGACACCGATTATATTCCCGACTGCGTTTATTCCAGATTGATAAACTTATCGCAGGAAGATTTATCGGGAAGGCTTGTGTTGAATTTCGGCGCGGTGGACTATATTGCGGAAGTGTACGTAAACGGTAAATTTGCCGTAAGGCACGTTGGCGGTTATACCGCTTTCGGCGTTAATATAACCCCTTTCGCGGTTGTCGGCGAAAACAGAATAACGGTTGTAGTTCACGACGATATCAGAGAGAATATCCCCAGCGGCAAGCAGTGCAAGGAACCCGAGCCGCACGGTTGTTTTTATATGCGCACTACGGGCATCTGGCAGACGGTATGGCTGGAAAAGACGCCTGAAAATTATATCAAAAAAGTCAAGTTTTATCCCGACCCAGCAAACAACTCGGTTAAAACGGAAGTTTTTGCCGAAGGCTGTGCGCAGGCAAAAATAAACGTGTTTTTCGAAGGCAGGCTTGTCGGCAGCGCGGAAGGCTATACCGAATACCGTCGGGTTTTCGACGTGCCGCTTTCCGAAGCGCACTTATGGGAAGTCGGCAAAGGCAATCTGTACGACGTTGATGTAGTTTTCGGAGAAGATAAGGTTAACAGTTATTTCGGCTTGCGTACGGTGTCTTACGACGGCAAAAAATTTACGATAAACGGCAAAAGCGTATTTCAGAGACTTGTTCTGGACCAAGGCTATTACGAAGACGGAATTTATACGGCAAAGGAAGCGGAACAGTTTGAAAATGACATAAAACTTTCTATGTCGCTTGGTTTTAACGGTGCGCGCCTGCACCAAAAGGTTTTCGAGCAAAGATATTTGTACGAGAGCGACAAAGCGGGCTACATTGTTTGGGGAGAATTTCCCAGCTGGGGAATGAAGTACGATTGTCTGGATTCGCTCGGAACTTTCATTTCGCAGTGGAGCGAAGTTATCGAACAGTATTTCAACCATCCTTCGATAGTTATATGGTGCCCGCTGAACGAAGTATGGGAAGATCTCGAAAACAGCAAACTGATAAGGGATATACGCTTTGTGGAAGCGGCGTATTCGGCTACGAAAGCGCTTGACGGCACCCGTCCCTGCATAGACGCAAGCGGCGGCTATCACGGGAAATTTACCGATATATTCGACTTTCACAACTATCATTTAAGTAAAAAAACTTTAAAGTACGTTGAAGACATAAATAATTCGGATATGTTGACTATGGATAAGACGTACGCCCCCGCCGCCGCGCAGGAAAGCGTTTTGTACGACGGAAAATTACCCCTTATAGCCAGCGAATACGGCGGAATGGCGTATTCCTGCAAGGGTAAAAACTGGGGTTACCACACTTTCGACTCGGAAGAAGATTTTTTGGCGGAATACCTGAAAATGACAAAATCATATCTTTCGTGCGAAAAAATAAGCGGGTTTTGTTATACGCAGCTTTACGACGTAGAGCAGGAACAGAACGGATTGTTTTTTTACAACAGAAAGCGCAAATTCAGCGATAAAATTTTAAAAGAAATTGCCGACTGCAACAAACTTGCCGCGGCGATTGAAAAATAAAATTCAGGAGGGGGGATAAGATGGAGCAATCGGAAGCATTGGCGGTTGAAGCCGCCGCGGAAAACGATGAAGTTACGGAAGAAACCAATCCGCAGCCCGAAAAAGCGAAAAAGAAAAAAAAGATTTCAAGACGCAAAATTTCGGAATATATCTTCTGTTACGGAATGTTGCTGCTGCCTCTGGTTCAGTTTGCCATATTTTACGTTTGGATAAATTCAAACTCTATAATTATGGCGTTTCAGGAGTTTGAAGGCTACGGAGAAAACGGCGGTGAAATTTTCAAATGGTCTTTGTACAATTTCCAAAGATTTTTCAACGAGTGGAGCAATCCCAACTCGGTAATAGTGAGCGCGCTTAAAAACACGTTCAAATACTTTGCCGCAGGGATATGTATGATACCCATATCGTTTTTTGTAGCTTACTTTCTATATAAAAAACTGTGGGGATACAAATTTTTCAGGGTACTGTTTTTCCTGCCTTCGATAATAAGCGCGGTATTGTTTGTAACTACCTATAAAATGCTTATCGATTACGGCGGACCTTTGGATATGCTTTTGTCCCTGTTCGGCGTGCGCGTTCCGCCTTTTCTTACGGACGACGCTACGGCGACGGGCGCGATTATCGCGTATACCATATGGACGGGTTTCGGTATAAATATGATTTTATATCAAAGCGCAATGTCGCGCGTGCCGCAGGAAGTAATGGAGGCGGCAAGGCTTGACGGGGTACCCTGGTACCGTGAACTTACGCAAATTATACTGCCTATGGTATGGCCCACTCTTTCCACAACGCTCATTCTGGTTATAACCGCTATGTTCAACAGCACCGGTCCCATACTGCTGTTTGCGGGCGCGGGCGTGGAAGTGGATAACCCCGCGACTATGACGATTTCGTTCTGGATATACCGCCAGACGCAGAAAGCGGTGGATTTGAATTATCCCGCGGCGATAGGTATGTTTTTTACGTTTATAAGCGTTCCCGTGGTCTTCATTGTTCGCTATATATTCAATAAATTAGACCCTAAGGTTACTTATTGAGGTGAGCGCTGTGAAAACTTTGAAAAGAAGAGGTATGAGAAGCAGCAAAGATTTTCTTGCGGCAAAGATAGTGGTATTTATAATTTTCGCTATTTATGCCTTCACGTTGATTTTTGCAATGCTCTGGGCGCTTTCGGCTTCGCTGAAAGGGCAGTCGGAATTCAACCAAAACCTTAACGGGCTTCCCAAACAGTGGTTGTTTTCAAACTACGGCAAAGCGTTTACAGCGGTTCAGGCAAACGGCAACAATATGTTCGTTATGTTCTGGAACTCCGTTTGGTATTCGTGCGGCGGCGCGTTTTTAGGGGTGTTTGTTTCGTCTGTTACGGCTTACGTGGTGGCGAAATACAAATTCCCCGGCAGGGGCTTTATATACGCGGTTGCGCTGGTCACTATGATGATTCCCATCGTCGGTTCTTTCCCTTCGCAATACAAGGTGTATACGACGCTCGGGATAATAGACTCGCCTTTGTTGCTTGTTACTAAGGCGGCGGGCTTCGGTTTCAACTTTATAGTGCTGTATTCGTTTTTCAGGACGTTGTCCTGGACGTATGCGGAAGCGGGTTTTATAGACGGAGCTAGCCATCTGAAAGTATTTTTCAGGATAATGCTGCCGCAGGCGTTGCCCGTAATAGGTTCTTTGTTTATGGTGTCCGTAGTTCAGCTGTGGAACGACTATATGGAACCCACGCTGTTTTTGCAGTCATATCCCACGCTTTCTTCGGGACTATACATTTTCCAGCTTGAAATGACAAGGGGTATAAACTATCCCGTGTTGTTTGCGGGATTGATAATAAGCGTAATTCCCGTAATTGTAATGTTCGTATGTTTCCAGAATACGATGATGGAATCTATGAGCGTTGGCGGAATAAAAGGCTAAAACCAAAAAATTTAAAATTCGGCGCATATTCTATGCGCCCCCTGTACGGAGCGCTCCGTACAAAAAACCTTTAACAGAAAAAATAAAATTTAGGAGGAAAATATGAGGTTCGGCAAAAAGTCGGCTTTAGTGCTGATAGTCGCGGGAATAACCGTGCTATCGTCGGTGGGGTGCGCAGGCGGTTCGTCCGCGAATGAAAAGTACCCCGAATACGAGGACAATCAATATATGTGGATTGGCGGGTGGGACCCTCCCATAAATACCGAAGCGGATTATAAACTTGCGGCGGATATGGGGCTTACGCATATGTTTATAGACGGCGTTATGGCAAAACGCGGTACGCCTGCGTTTACGGAACAACTTGTAAACTGCGAAAAAGCGGGGCTTAAAGCCATAGTCGGTATGGACACTTCGCTTACAAACGCCGAGGGGGTGGAGCTTGACGAAACCGATTACAGCGTTTATCCCGCGGTTGATATGATAAACGTCTGGGACGAACCGTACGAAATCGTCTTCGACGAGGTTGCGGAACGTGTGGAACGTCTTAACGAAATTTATGCCGGTAAGGACGTAACGCTGTATATAAACGGCGATATGATGCACAAAATTTCGAACACCCAGATGGACGAAACGTTGAGTTACGTTACCAAACTTTACGACGAAGTTTTGTCAAAAATAAACGGCAGAAAAATTCTTTCAACCGATATTTATCCGCTTTTACAGACAAATGAAGGATACGCGCTCGGTACCCAGTGGCTGTACGATATGAGCTGTTATGCGGACATAGCGAAGGCGAAAGACGCCGAGTTCCATATGTTTATTCAGAATTACAGCTCTGTCAACGGCGGACAGAGAGAAGTTGAATCCAAGGCGGAATTCCTTTTCCAGGTATACACGGATATGTGCTTCGGAATAAACGGATTCAGCTGGTTTACTTACCGCAAATCTTTCCTTAACTTCGGCGGCGGCTGCGTTGAAAACGACGTTTCGTGCAAGCCTACCAAATTCTATCAGATGGCTAAGGAAGTTAACGAAGAAATTTCCAAATTCGACCACGTTTATCTCAGCTTTGACTGGGAAGGCGTAATGGGCGTAAACGGCACCGTAAACACCGCCGACGACCCCGAATACATCAACCCCAGCTTTAACTTTAACACCGAGCTTACAGAGCTGTCCTGCGCCAAAAAAGTTTCGGCAACACAGGATACTCTTATAGGACAGTTTAAGGATAAGGACGGCAGAGCGGGTCTTATGGTAACCAACTTTACCGACCCCATTGACCAGCAGAAATCTGTAGTCAGCTTTGAATTTAAAAATGCGAACCGCGCGGTCGTTTACCGCAACGGCGAAAGAAAAATTTACGAAGTAAAGAACAACAAGGTAGATTTAAAACTTGCTGCGGGCGAAGGAATTTTTGTAATTCCCGTAAAAGTATAAGATAAGGAGTTAAATAAATGAAAAAGTTTTTTAAAATAAGTTGCGCAACAATGGGCGCGGCAATGATTATGAGCGCCGCTATAGGTTTTGCCGCGTGCACGCCCGGTGACGGACCCGGCGGTTCAGACAGCGGAAGCGGAAGCATCACCGTCCACTATAAATCGGGCGGATTCGGCTCGGAAGTAAACAATAAACTTGCAGCCGATTATAAGGCTCTTACGGGTATAACCGTAAAATACGTTGCAAGCCATCAGGCGGGCGAAATACAGTCGCTTTTGAAATCCAATCAGGAAAAGAACGACATAGTTATGCCGCTTCTGAATATTTACGACTCGCAGGACGCAAAAAAACTCGAAGATTTATCCGACGTTTACGAAGCGGTTCCCGACGGCGAAACGCTTGCAATCAAGGATAAAGTCAATAAAACGCTTTACGATTATGCGGAAGCGAAAGACGGCAAGCGCTATCAGATGTTTTCAAATAACTCTGTGTCGGCGTTCTGCTACAATATCGGCACTCTGGACGAAATCTACGGCGCGGGGAACTGGACGCTTCCCAAAACCACTAACCAGTTTATAGAAATGGCTGACGAAATCAAAAGCAAAGGTTATTACGCTTTTTCGGCTTCCACAGGCATCAACTACTACTGGGACTACGTTGGGGTAGTCTGGTGGGCGCAGTACGAAGGACTTGAATCGTATCAGAAATATTACTACGGCGAATATTGGGATGATTCCACGTCGTCGTGGAAACTCGGTCAGCAAATAAACAACGCGGACGGCAGGCGCTACGCGCTTGAAACTCTGAGCGAGATTATGGGTTCGGGAAACGGATATATGCACAAGCACGCGGGACGTATGGGCTTTACTGACGCGCAGTCGGCGTTTTTGTCAAACGGCT
>CAOMHR010000005.1 GCA_948482865.1 Christensenellaceae bacterium | reverse complement strand
GACTAGGACTGGCGGCGCTTGCGGTTGCAACCGTAGGCACGGCTACAGCCGTATTCACCAATTCGGGATTCACAAGCGATGAATACGCCTCAACGCCCTTCGTGCAGACTGCGGTATTAAAGCGCGGCGCCAGCGGCGGCGAGGTTAAGGAGTTGCAGCGCCGCCTTAAAATGTGGGGCTACTACAACGGCGCGGTGGACGGCATTTACGGCAGCGGCACGGTTGCGGCGGTAAAATCTTTCCAGAAAAAGAACGGTCTTAAAGTAGACGGCGTTGCGGGTAAGGCTACTTTTGCCGCTCTCGGAATGAACGATTCCGTAAAGGCGCTTGAAAATCAGGGTTCGAATTCAAACTATACCAGTTCGGATTTGTATCTTTTAGCAAAGACTATTTACGCGGAAGCGCGCGGCGAAAGTTATACGGGACAGGTCGCCGTGGGCGCGGTCATTTTAAACCGCGTTGCGTCGTCCAGTTTCCCCAACACTATTTCGGGCGTAGTTTACCAGAAGGGCGCGTTTACCGCCGTTTCGGACGGACAGATAAATCTTACGCCCAACCAGACGGCTATGAACGCAGCGCAGGACGCTATGAACGGCTGGGACCCCACCTACGGTTGTATTTATTACTATAACCCCGCGGTAGCGACCAGCTCGTGGATTTTCGGAAGACAGACTGTTACCACTATCGGTAAACACGTTTTCGCAATATAGGAGGTTGTAAATGAGTGAGAAAAAAATTTCAAGCGGCGCGGAAAAGGCTGAAAGCCTGACCAATAAAAAGAGTACGGCAAAGAAGCCCGCAAAGAGCGCGGCAAAAAAATCAACCAAAGCAACGGCGGCTAAGACCGAGAAAAAGGTTAAACCCGCAAAGACAAAGACCAAGTCGAAAAAAGTTGTAAGCGAAAAGAAACTTGCAAAAAGAAAGGCGCGCGAACAGAAGAAACTGGAAGCCGCTAAAATCAGAGCGGAGAAAAAGCAGAAACGTCTTGAAAAAAGACTTGAACACAAGCAGAAGCGCCTTGACAGAATCGCCGCTTTAAAAGAACGCGCGGCAGAGCGCAGGGAAAAGCGCCGCGAACGCAGGGATATGCTTAAACACGAGTCAAAGGAAGCGCGCATAAACCGCAGACGCGAAGAGCGCGAAGCCAAAATAGAAGCCCGCGTTGCAAAGCGCGAAGCGAGAGCGGCAGACAAGCAGGCAAAGCGCGAACACGCCCTTAAAGTACGCGCGGAAAAGCGCGCGGACAAAGCCGAAAGACAGCACACCCCCGGGTTGGGCGGCTGGCTTGCAGCGGTTATATCGCTGGGCGTAACAACTCTGGCTTTGGGCACCATGCTCACTTTCGGCTGGATAAACTACAACGGTATGCAGGCAGATATGGCGGGCGTACACACCCAGTCGCTGTACGAGCTGAACTCTATAGTAGACAACCTTGACACCAATCTTGCAAAGGCGAGAGTTTCCAACTCCGCAAACGAGCAGGTGAGAATTTTCAGCGATATTGCAATCGAAAGCGAAATGGCTGAAGTTGTTCTCGAAAGAATGCCCGTTGAAAGCAATTTGACCGAGAATATGACGGGCTTTGTGAACAAAATGGCTGACAGCGCGCAGGGTATGCTTTACACCGTTGCACGCGGCGGCAAACTTACCGACAGCCAGAAAGCGACCATAAACTATATGTACGAAACCAACCTTGAAATGAAGCGTATTCTCAATGAAATTACTTCTACGTCTTCGGCAAAGGATATGATTAACGCAATGAAGGGCAGGGACAGCAATCTTTCCGTTTCCTTCGGCGACCTTGAAAACAATGCAATCGAGACCCCCAAGGAAATTCACGACGGTCCTTTTTCAGACAGCGTTAAAAAGGTAAGCGCGAAAAATCTTGAAAATCTCGAAGAGATAAACGCAACCCGCGCGGAAGAACTTGCAATGCAGTACTTCGAAAGCTACAAGCCCACCGAAGTATGCTGCACAGGTGAAACGGTTGCGCAACAGCTTGAATGTTACAACCTGACCGTTAAAACGGACGACGGCGAAATGATGGCGCAGCTCTCTAAAAAAGGCGGCAAAGTCGTAATGTTCAACAGCTACAAAGAATGCTACGACAAAAATTTCTCTGTTGAAAGATGTATCGATATTGCGCAGGACTTTTTATCCGATTTAGGATATGACGGTATGAAGGCGGTATGGACCAGCGAAAACGGCACGGTATGCAACCTGAACTTTGCATACGAACAGGACGGCGTTGTGTTCTATCCCGATATGATTAAAGTCAAGGTCTGCGAACAGCGCGGCGTTGTCACCGGTCTTGAAGGAATATCTTACGTTTTAAACCACGTTGAAAGAAACGCAGGCAAAGCTGTAATTTCCAAGAGCGAAGCAAAGAGCAAACTTGCGGACGGCTTCGAAACCGAAGGCTCGCGCCTGACCGTTATTCCCCATGACGGCGAAGAAGTGCTTGCTTACGAATTTTACGGCAACTTCGGCGGAAACGACTACTATATTTACGTTGACGCAAAGACCGGCGAAGAAGTTGAAGTGTTCACCGTAATAGGGACCAAACAGGGCAAAGCCTTAATGTAACAAACGTGCCGTTTGATCGTGTATCTTTATTGCGATTGCAGTAATTTTAGTAAACCGCAAGTCAAACAAGCAATGCCTGACACGTATCTTGATTACGGTAACGGTAACCGTAGTTAACGCCAATCAAACGAAAATTAATACAGAAGTCACGCGAGCAAAGCTCGCGTGACTTTCATTATTTTAATAAATTAAGCTGTTAAGCCAGGCTGATTTACTTTTTAAAAACATTTTATTACAGACTGCGGACAATGCTACGTATACGGCTGTAAATGTTAACGTGGGAATAAATGCACCGTAATTAAAGTTGAAGTTCTCTCCGTAAACCTTATACCGTATCCACTCATCGGCATTTTGTGTCGCACATATGCCAGCGCAAACAACCATAATCACCGCAGTTAGTCCGCAAAAAATCAGCTTACCGAACAGGTCGTTTCTGTCATAGGGCGAAGCAGCAAGATATGCGGCGCTTGAAATTATTTCATAATCGCGCCGTTGTTTGGTCAGTTTTGACGCGCCCGCCCATCGACTGATTTCTTTTATGCAATCAGATAAATTTGCGTTGTTTTCAATTAACCAGTCCGCACAGCTTGACAGGGAATAATATGCGCGAAACTCGTAAAGCGCCAAAGCCGTCGCACCGGTAACACCCGCGGCTATTATTAACTCGCGTATTCTCTCGTAATCCGCATCCCATTTTAAGGCAAGGCCAACCGCGGCTATAATGAGCCCCAAAGAAAAGCCCACCAAACACACGATAAAGCATTGCGTAATCTTTACCGCTTTTTGACCTGTAACCAAACCGTTTTCCCAAGCGGAAATAACTTTTTTGCCTGTCATAAGTTTTTATCCTTTGTATCTAATTTACACATTATATAATGAATATGTCTATTTGTCAATATTTTGACAATAATATAATGTGTTCATTAGTTATTGTAAGGATTACATATGAAATTACGGATACTTGATATATTGAAAGAAAAAGGAAAAACAAAATATTGGCTGTATATACAGCTTGGACTGAGTTATCAGAATTTTAATAAAATAGTAAATAATCAAACAAAGAGTATTAAGTTTGATAATTTGCAGGCATTGTGCGACATACTGGAATGCGCTCCGAACGATTTGTTTGACGAGTACCATAAAAAGCAGTAAAATAGCCGCCCCGCGTGGCTTTCATTTTGCAAAAATTATTTACAAGGCGGTTTTTATGACAGAAGAAAACAAAGAAGAGATTTTTGCTAAAAATTTGAAAACAATAAGAACATTTAACAAGTTATCGCAAAAACAAGTTGCCGATAAACTTGGTGTACCTGTTAGCACATATGCTAATTGGGAACAAAGCAGACGAATGCCAAGCATTAACGAAATTTACAAATTATTAAAAGTTTTCGAAATTGATGCAAACGAATTATTTGATATAAATTAAATGTGATTGTTGCATAAAAATTAAGGATACTTGACATAAAAAGCAGTAAAATAGCCGCCCCGCGGAGTTTCCGCGGGGCGGCTATATATTTAAGTTTGTTTTGTTATTTATCGATTATGTTACTTAGCAATTAAAATACGTTTCAAGCATAGTTTGCTTGACGTACGGTCAGTCAATCAAGTACTACCGCAATTAAGATACGCCGCAAAGCCTAAGGCTTTACGATTGCTTGTCCACGATATCCAGAATTTCGGAAATACGGTCAAGATCGTCGCGCGAATAGTAGTCTATGTAAATTCTGCCCTTCTTATCCGTGCCTATCAGACTGATTTTGGTGCGGAAAGTAAATCTCATTCTCTCTATCAGATGCTTCAACTCAACGGAAGCCAGCGCGCGTTTCTTCTTTTTCTTCTCGTCCAGAACATCGGCGGGAATGCTGTAAGCGCGGACTTTCTTTTCCAGCTCGCGCACGGACGTCTGGTTTTTGACCGCGTCGTTTGCGAACTCGACCTGCTGGGGCGGCGGCAACAAAACAATTGTTCGTGCGTGACCTGCCGACAGTTTGCCTTCGGCGACGAGCGAGATAACTTCTGGGCAGAGATTTAAAAGTCTCAACGTATTGGCTATTGCCGGACGGGATTTGCCTATTCTTTCGGCAAGCTCGTCCTGTGTCAACTTGTAGTCGTTCATCAACTGCTTCATTGCCATAGCCGCTTCGATGGGGTTTAAATCTTCACGCTGTAAGTTTTCTATAAGTGAAATTTCTTTTACTTCACGCTCGTCATACTTTCTTATAACTACGGGAATAGTCTTTTGCCCTGCCAGTTTACTTGCACGGAAACGTCTTTCACCCGCAATTATCATATATGTACCGTCGCCGTTGTCGTTGACGACTATGGGCATAATCACGCCGTGCTGTCTGATTGACTCAGCCAGTTCTTTTAAAGCCTGCTCGTCAAAGTTTTTACGGGGCTGGTTGGGGTTTGCAGTAATTTTATCAAGTTCCATTTCGGAAGCGTTTTTAGCTTCTTCTTCGGTATATCCGAAAGCACTTCTGTGTTCGAAAGCCTGCTCGTATGCAGCTTCCGTTTCACCGAAAAGGGCGTCAAGCCCCTTGCCTAATCCTTTAGCCATTTAATTCACCTCTTATTATAATTTACTTCTGTTTTGACAAAAACTCTTCGGTCAATGCTTCGTAAGCTCTCGCTCCTACGCACTTGGGGTCGTGCAGCATAATGGGCAAACCGTGGCTGGGGGCTTCGGCAAGCCTTATATTGCGGGGGATAATAATTTCGTAAAGTTTATCTTTGAAAAACTTCTTGATTTCCGCGGTAATCTGCTTTGAAATCAACGCTCTGCCGTCGTACATCGTTATTACAACGCCTTCTATTTTTAAGTTGGGGTTTAAATGCTGGCGTACAAGGGCTATGGTACTCATAAGCTGGCTCACGCCTTCCAGAGCGAAATATTCGCTTTGCAGGGGGATAATGATAGAGTCCGAAGCAACCCACGCGTTTATGGTCAGAAGTCCCAGAGACGGCGGGCAGTCGATAAATATGTAGTCGTAATCGTTTTTTACCCGCTCCAACGCTTCTTTTAAAAGTCTTTCGCGGTTACGTTTGTACACTATGTCGACTTCCGCCCCGCTCAAATCAACGTTTGCGGGGAGAATGTCAAGCCCGGGGAGTTTGGTGTTCAAGATATTTGCCGCGGCGGTATCGTCGTCGACAAGCACGTTGTACACTGATTTTTTCAACGCTCCCTTTGAAAAACCGAGAGCGGTCGTTGCATTGCCCTGCGAGTCTATGTCAACAACAAGCACTTTTTTGCCCGCCCCCGCACAGTATGCCGCCATATTCACGGCGGTGGTGGTTTTGCCAACACCGCCTTTTTTATTAGTAAATGCTATAATTTTTCCCATATTATCTCCGTAGTTTCACGTGAAACTTATTTTAACCTTCGTACCGCTTGAAAGGATTTGCTTCCTTATTTTCGTCAGCTTTATCCATAAACTCTATAACTTCCGCGTAGGTTTTACCCTGCATTAAAAGGTCTACTTCTTCCATATAGATAGTTTCTCTTTCGATAAGGACCCTTGCCATATTGTCCAATATGGAACGGTTTTCGGTTAAAAGTTTTCTCGCACGTTCGTGCTGGGTTTTGACAATGCCGCGGACTTCGTCGTCAATCATTTTAGCAGTGTCTTCCGAATACGAGCTGTGGGTCGCCATATCCTTGCCTATAAATACGGGCTGCGAGTCGTCGCTGTAACTTATGAGTCCCAGTTTTTCGCTCATACCGAGTTCCGTTACCATAAGGCGGGCAAACTTTGTCGCACTCTTTATATCGCCGGAAGCACCCGAAGAAATGTCCTTTATAACAAGTTCTTCCGCAACCCTGCCGCCGAGAGCCATACAGATATCGTCAAGCATAAAGTTTTTGGAGTAGTATGCCCTGTCGTTTTCAGGCCGCATCATTGTGTAGCCGCCTGCCTGACCGCGGGGGATAATAGTAACTTCGTGAACGGGGTCGCAGTTTTCGCACAGTTTTGCAAGTATCGCGTGACCCGACTCGTGGAATGCGGTAATACGTTTTTCCTGTTCGGTAACGACCTTGCTCTTCTTGGCGGGACCCATAGCTACTTTGTCAAACGCTTCGAAAAGGTCTGCATTGGTAATAAAATTATGGTCCGCACGCGCGGCGAGAATTGCCGCTTCGTTTAAAAGGTTTGCAAGGTCCGCCCCCGAGAAGCCTGCCGAAAGCCTTGCTATATTTTTCAAATTGATGTCGGGAGCAAGGGGTTTGTTGCGGGCGTGGACTTTTAAAATCTGTTCCCTGCCCTTGACGTCGGGAAGGTTTACGAAGACCTGTCTGTCAAATCTGCCCGGTCTGGTCAACGCGGGGTCGAGAATGTCGGCACGGTTCGTCGCCGCCATAACTATTACGCCTTCGTTAGATTCGAAGCCGTCCATCTGGACGAGTATCTGGTTTAAGGTCTGCTCTCTTTCGTCGTTGCCGCCGCCGAGACCCGCTCCGCGGTGTCTGCCCACGGCGTCGATTTCGTCTACGAAGATAATGCAGGGCTGGTTCTTTTTCGCCATTTCAAACAAGTCGCGTACACGCGAAGCACCAACGCCCACGTACATTTCAACGAAGTCCGAACCCGAAACCGAGAAGAACGGAACGCCCGCTTCGCCTGCAACGGCTTTTGCAAACAGAGTTTTACCCGTTCCCGGGGGACCGACCAGAAGCACGCCCTTGGGGATTCTCGCTCCCAGATCGGAGAACTTTTTGGGCTGGCGTAAAAACTCTACAACTTCGGCAAGTTCGACTTTTTCTTCTTCCGCACCCGCAACATCGGCGAAGCGGACTTTGATATTGGTCGAAATTCTCGCCTTGGTCTTTGCAAAGCTCATCACCTTGCCGGCACCGCCCATGGACGAACGGACTATCAGGAAGAACACCACGCAGACCGCCGCAATCATAACGACGTATAAAACGGTGGACCACCAGCTGCCAGCATTGGGATTGGCGTGCTTAATTATTACACCGATTTCTTCCCAGCCTTTCAACGTTTCGGAATCCCAGCTATCGGAACCGTAAGCGGACGGACCGAAGCAGAAGTAACTCTTCACGTAGTCGCCCTTGGTGTTTTTGGTGTAGCCGGTGTACTCGTAATCTTTGGTAGCTACTTTCCATATTACTACTAAGGAAGACTTTTCATCTTCGGTGACGATAACGCCGTCTTTAATTTTGTAGCCTTCAAGCACGCTTCCGTCAACCGTGCTGGTAATTTTACCGTCAATTTCATTGGGTTTGCCGTCGTCGTTGTAGTACTGTGCATTTTCAACGTACTCACGGAAAACGGTACGGTCAAGCTCCTTGGCTCCGCCTTTCATTACGTTGGTGACGATAATCGCAACCACCGCGGCAAGAAGGGCGAGAATGATAACCCAGGTTATAATTTTTCCTTTTTTGCTCAAAACAAACTCCTTATAAAATAATAAAGTTGCGGCACATTCACCGCATGTGACTATTTTAGCATAACGTGACGGCGTTTTCAAGTAAATGAAGTCTCATTTCGCCTATAACACGCAAATTTTATCTACTTTTCATATTGCCCTGTGGCAACGTTCGGGCAGTCAAAACGGCATTTCAGCCGTAAAAAACCCATGCACCCACCCCAAAACTGCCCGTTTTAACGTTTCACGTGAAACTCTTCCCCCGATTTTTTTGTATAATCAATGTTTCACGTGAAACGTTAAGCGCGTTGGTTTTGATACTTTTCTGGAATTGTTAATAACTTTTAACTGCCTGTGGATAATTTTTACCGTCTTTTAAAGGGACGTTTAACCGCCGTGTGGACAAAATTTGCCCGCCGAAAGCCCGATTAAACCAAAAAGCCCCTTTTAAAGATAGTTTGAGCAATTTTTGTGGATAAAATCACACAAATACGGTTTTCGCCCGAAAGGTAAAATTGTGGATTGTTGTTAAAATGTGGAAACGGTGTGGATAATTTTTTACATCACCCTGAAAACTTTTGCTCTGCCAACGATTTTTCGTCACCCGGAAATGCTTTTCTTTTATGTTTCTTTGTCCCCGCAGTTTTTTTTGCCAAAGGTTTCCCTTTGTCACCCTGCCCGAGCGGAGCGACGGTTTGCGCACCTTAATTAAAAGAATTTTAATATGGAGCAAAACGAAGACGAAGGGTCAAAACAAAATGTCACCATTGTCACCCTGAGCGAAGACGAAAGGTCCCCCGTGCTAACAGTAGCCGATGAGATTCTTCGGCAGGCTCAGAATGACAATTTAAAATTGCAATGTTACCAAAGAATTTCTTATTCACCTGATTTTCTTTATTGGCGTATTTTATGTCACCCTGAGCGCAGTCGAAGGGTCTATTTGGTAAACGATAAAGTTGGGAGATTCTTCGGCAGGCTCAGAATGACTTTTTACAGGGGGATTGTTTAACAATCTAAGAATATCGTTTAAAACAAAAAATTCTTCCGCAAACCCGAAACGACGGTTAAAACGGGGAATCTTTCGGCACACTCGGATTGACTAACGGTCTTTTATTTATATGCACAAAATACGACCCGCGAACACAATTTGAACAGATTAATTATAATAAATGAGAAAGCTGTCAATAAATTTGCCTGAGGTGAATTATGGACTATTCCTTTAATCTGTATAATTCGCTGGCACCCGGCGGCGTGTGTCTGGCGTTAAAAAAAATATTAAAAAACTCTGGCGAGCCGCCGGTGGTCCTTTGCATCGGCAGCGATTTGTCGGTGGGGGATTCTCTTGGACCGGTCACGGGAACCAAACTCAAAGAACGGCTCGCCGGCACAAACTGCTACGTTTACGGAACGTTGGCGAAACCCATTACCGCGCACGAAGTTAAGTATATGAACGAATTTTTACGCGCGACCCATCCCGACAGTCCCGTAATAGCAATTGACGCGGCGGTGGGGCTTGCGGGGGACATCGGTCTTATAAAAATAGCCCGCCGCGCGATTAAACCGGGCAGCGGGGCAAACAAACGCCTTTCAAAGGTGGGCGATATTTCGATAATGGGAATTATTGCGGAAAAGTCCGTGTTCAATTACGCCCTGTTTTCCGCGACAAGGCTGAACGTTGTATATAAAATGTCCGAAATAATTGCGGAAGGGGTGACTTCCTGCATTTTAGACTTTATTCAGAACAGCAAAATTAAGGAAGCGGAAGCAGACGTATTCAAAGCGTTTTTATAATTACGCGTAAAAAAACGCCTTCCGGTTAAGTCGGCAGGCGTTTAGTATACTGTTTTTCAATATTATATTTGTATTCAGGGTGTATTTTGGTTATCTTTCCAGACATCCTTTTTATTTGTCTTTTTGAGTTTGTAAGCCGCGGGCATCATACCGAACACAGTCGAATGAATTTTCCCAATGGCTTCGAACCTCACATAAAAAATGTCATTCTGAGCTTGCCGAAGAATCCCCCGTAAAATTGTCATTCTGAGCGGAGCACAGCGCAGTCGAAAACTCTCATCGGCTACTGTTTTCACGGGGGACCGTTCGGCTACGCTCACGGTGACATTTTGTTTTGACCCTTCGGCTTCGCTTTGCTCCATATTAATATTCTTTTAAATTAAGGTGCGCAAACCGTCGCTTCGCTCGGGCAGTGTGACATAAGGTACTTAGGAAAAACGCTATCGGGGTAGCAAATAAATACAAAAAAATAAACAATTGTTTTTATATAAAGAGCGCCGCGTGATAAATTACGGCAGCTTATTTTTTATCAAGTATCAAAGCTATCTCGTCAAGACGGTTTTTTATATCTTCTATATTTTTTTCAATCCGTTCCCTTATTACAGGTCCTGTGATTTCGGTTTCTTCCCATAAATCGCAGGGCGGTTTTTTACGGCTCGATTTATGCGCTCCTTTTCTATATCTCAAATCTTCATGCCGGCAATGCCCGCTGCCAAGGTACCGCAATTGCGTACCTTTTATAATTGTATAGTGCTTAATAAAGTATTTACAATTTTCGCAACTTTTGTTATCCATAAAAAAATGCCGCTCCTTACGAAACGGCATATAGCATACCGTTTCCGCTTTTGCAGATAAAACTCAGTTGCACTAAACACCACTCATTTTATACGAAAACAGTAACACTACCATTTTGGCAGCGTTTAGCGCATTTTCTTAAATTTTATCTGCGGCATTATAATAACAAACACCAATTAAATTGTCAATAAAAAACCCTTTCCTTATAATAAAGAAAGGGTTTTATAATTCTATCAATGGGATATTAAGTTTTTTTGCATAATTTACGGTGTAATATGTTCCGCCGCCTTTCTTGCGCAAAAAGCATACCACAGCGTCACTGTTTTCAACCATATACCTGTCGCGGGCGTGCATACAACCGTTATAATACTCTTCCGAAAGAACTATCACTTCATCGCAGCAGCCGAGTATTCGTTTATATCTTAATTTGCCCGCTTCGCTGTAAACATCCGACTGGTTTTTACAGGGCAGAACGGCGGTGAGTTTTACGCTGTACTTGTCTTTAAGCTGAATCACGCTTTCGGCGGCAGTCATATCGAAGCCCAACGCCATACCGCACAAAAAATTTTCAGTGCCGTTTTTTATAAGGTTTAAAACCACCCTGTCCAGCAAAGCCTGATCAAAATCCCATTCTTTTAAATTTCTGTGTCCGCTGAAAGCGCACGTTTCATACATAATTTTTACCTTACAGCGGATTTTTCCGTTCCCTGCCCTGACCGCGCGGATAAGTCTGCGGCGTGGGCTTTACTTTGGTTATTTTTATAATGTTACGTTTTCCGCCGTCTTCCGGCAAGTCAAAGGATAAAACGCCGTCTATCCTGCCGCCGAGAATTTCTACCGCTTTCAACGAATTTTGTATCTCGTTCTCCGCTTCGCCCTTATAGGCGATAAAACAGCCGCCAATCCTTACGTAAGGCAGACAATATTCGCAAAGGGTATTCAGCTGTGCCACAGCTCTCGCGCAGGCAATGTCAAACTTTTCCCTTAAATTTTTGTCCCTTGCGCCGTCTTCGGCACGGATATTCAGCACTTGTACACAGTCAAGTTGTAACTTGTCCACAACTTCGTTTAAAAACACGCATTTTTTGCCCGTGCTTTCGATAAGGGTAAAGTTTAAATCTTCCCTGATTATTTTAAGCGGAACGGAAGGGAAGCCGCCGCCCGAACCGATTTCAACAACCTTGGAGTTCAGCGGAAAAAGACTTTCGCCGGCAACACTGTCTAAAAAATGCTTGATAAAAACTTCGTTTTTTGCCGTAATAGAAGTTAAATTACACTTTTTATTGTATTCCAGTAACAATTCTTCAAACTGTCCGAATTCGTACGAACACTTGTTTTTAATTGTTTCAGCCAGCTTTTCAAGTTCCATAACCGGATTATAACACACAAAAAGATAAAATTGCAAGCCGTCTGAATTAAGATAAATAATTAAACAGTAAGTTTATCCACAATTAACAATTTGCGGTGGACAACCCTTTATTTTCCTGGTTTTCAAACATTTAGTTTCATTTACATAATTTACGCGCCTTTAAACATTCCACTTAACCACAATCTATGCACTTTGTTATTAACTTAAAAAACTGACTTTTTCCACACAACAACAGCCCTGTTTTTGTTGCATTTTCGGCGCTTTTTTGTTATTATATATACGGTTTTTAACGTATTTGAAAAGTTATTAACAATTCCACCGTCCCTATTACTATATATACTATATTAATAAATAATAAATAAAATAAAAATAACAAACTATACAAAAGTAAGGAGCCGACTATGAAAGCCGTATGTGAAGGCATCGATTTATCCGACGCAGTGCTTAAAGTTGTAAAAGCCTGCGCAAGCAAAACGACAGTACCCGTTCTGGAATGTATCAAAATTTCAGCCGAAAACGACAATTTGACACTTACCGCCACCGATAACGAAATTTCTATCTGTAAGACCATTAAGGCGGACGTTTTCGAAGAAGGCGAAGTTTGCGTTCCCGGTAAATATTTTGCAGACTTTATCAAAAAGCTGGAAGGCGTGCAGATTACCCTTTCAACCGACGGTAAAAAAATGGATATCATTTACGCCGACAGCCAGACGGACATGCAGGTTCTTCCCGCGGACGAATTTCCGCGCATGGACACAAACATAAACGAAAGCAGTTTCAGACTCAAAACTTCCGATCTGAAAAAGTTTATAAATTCAACTTCGTTCTGCTGCGCCACCGACGACTCGCGCCCCATTTTAAAGGGTTGCCAGTTCGTAATCACAGGAGAAGACATCTGCGTAACTTCGCTTGACGGTTTCCGCCTTGCGACGGTAAAGGGAAAAGTTCTGTCTTCCACGGGCGACCTTGAAATAGTCTGCCCCGCGAGAACGCTGAACGAAATCGAAAAAATGATTCCCGAAAGCGAAGGCGAAACAGAAATTTTCGTCCAGCGCGGAATGATTTTGGTCGCTTCAGACAACACCGTTTTAACTTCCCGTCTTTACAGCGGCGATTTTATAAAGAAAGAAAATATAATCCCCAAAGATTTTATAACCGTAGTTACGGTAAATAAAGATCTGCTCAAAGCCAGCATAGAGCGCGCGGCTATTCTTGTAAGAAACGACAAAAACAGCCTTATAATATTCGATATCAACGGCGAAAAAATAGACGTGTCTTCGAATTCGGAAATAGGCAGCGTTCAGGAACCGGTAAAAGCAGACATTCAGGGCAAAGACGTAAGAATAGCAATGAACTCCAAGTTTATAATAGACGCGGTTAACGCCCTTTCGGAAGATGAAATCGTACTTTCTTTCAATAATCAGATACAGCCATTCACCTGCGAAAACGCAAACGATAAGGACAACCTGTACCTGATTTTGCCGGTAAGGACGGCGAGCAATTAATAATCCGCGGTTATTTCCGCCGATAATTGATTGACTTAATTTTATTTAAACTTTAAAATAATTAAAAAATAATCTTATATAAAAGGAACATAAAAAATGAAAAGAACTTATCAACCCAAAAAGAGACAGAGAAGCAAGGTCCACGGATTCAGAAAGAGAATGGCTTCAACCGCAGGCAGAAAGGTATTGAAGAGAAGAAGAAACAAGGGAAGAAAAAAACTTTCCGCGTAAACTAAGTTTTTGAATTATTTAAGATTAAAGAAAAACTCTGACTTTCAAAAAATTTTCAACAGGGGAAAAAGGGTATTTTCCCCCTGTATTACGTTATTGTATTTTCCGTCAAAAAGTCTGAATATGGGCATAGCCGTATCCAAAAAGCACGGCAAGGCGACAAAGCGCAACCGCATTAAGCGGCTTATCCGCGTGGCGTTTGCAAACACCTGCCCAAATTTTTTAAGACCGTACAGCGTTATCATAATACCTAAAGTCGCGGAAGAATACAGTGTGAAAAATTTTGAAAAAGGGCTTTTGTCTTGTATTAAAAAGGTAAACGAATGTACCAAAAGCTGAAAAAGTTTTATAAACTTCTCAGGCGGACGGTGTTTAAACCGTATATAAAGATGCTGTGTATGCGTCTTATAATATTTTACCAGAAAAATCTTTCGCGACACACCTGCCTTTACGAACCGACTTGTTCGGAATATACGCTAAGGTCGATAAACAACCACGGCGTAATTATCGGAATACTGTTGGGGAGCTGGCGGCTGTTAAGGTGCAATCCGTTATCGAAGGGCGGTTTTGACCCCGCGCCCGAAAATTATTTTAAATTAAAATGGGTCAAGTAGAAAAAGATGGGAACATTAAATTTATTGGATAGCGTCGGCTACATCGGCGGCGTAATCCTGGACAAAATAGACATAAGAAGTCTTAACTGGATAGGCAAAGTTATCCAGTGGCTTATCGAAGGCGTCGGTATAGTCGGTCTGGGCGTTGTCGTGTTTACGCTGATACTGAAAACCGTAGTACTGCCGCTTGACGTCTATTCGCGCGTAAAAACCAAAAAGCAGTCGCTTATTATGAAAGAGATGCGGCCGCAGATGGAAAAATTGCAGAAACAGTACGCCAACGACAAGCAGATGTACAGCCAGAAAGTTATGGAACTGCAAAAAGCGAACGGATATTCTATGTTCGGCGCGTGCATTCCTATGATTGTATCTCTGGTCATATTCATGGTAGTGTTCAGCGCGTTCTCAACATATTCGCAGTTTGCAAATCTTTCCACTTATAATAATATGGTGGACGAATATAACGCCAGCGTAAAATCCTTTGTTTGCGTAAGCCTTGAAGGCGACAACAATCACGAAGACGGATTTCTGATTGAAGTAAAAGACGATTCCGTGGGCGGCACGGCTTATAAGGTCGATTTTGAAAAATTCAAAACCCGTATCGAAAAGGACACCGCCGCAGAGTTCGAGCTGCCCGAAAATTACGACAGTCTCGGCGAAGACGAAAAGCAGGGCTACGTAACGAAATACGTCCGCCTTTACGCAAGACAGGCGAGCGCTTCGTACTACAAAGACAACAAAACTACTTTCATCTGGGTTAAAAATATCTGGTATCCCGACTCGATGCTGAATAAAGAAATTCCTTCGTTTTCTAAATTCTCGTCTTCCGTTTCGCGTGCAATCGGAACGGGCGTAGACGCTTCGTATGAAGATTCGTACAACGAAGTAATGTTTAATTTGAGTAAAGAACAAAAGACCTACAACGGATATTTTGTTCTTATAGTGCTGGCGATAGGTCTTATGTTCCTGCAACAGTTTATTATGAGCCGCTCGCAAAAGGACGCGGCGGAACTTGGTTCTGTAGACGGCAGCGCCGCAAAGACAAACAAGTGGATGATGATAATGATGCCCATAATTTACGGCGTATTCTCATTCTTTTACAGCGCGGCGTTCTCTATCTATATGATAACCAACACCTGCTACGGACTCATCACCACCCTTATCATCAATAAAGTAACTGAAGCCAGATTTGCAAAACAGATTGCAAACGGGGAATTCAATAAAAAACGTGCAAAACAAGGCAACAAAAACAGAAAGAGGTTAAAGTAATGGACGAACAAATTTTTACCGCAAAGACGGTTGACGAAGCGATTGAACAGGGGTTGGACGCGCTCGGCATAACGCTGGACGAAGCGGAAATTACGGTTCTGGAAGAAGGCAAGAAAAAACTTTTCGGCTCGGTCAAGGCAAAGGTACAAATCAGAAAAAAGGGGTCGGACGCGGCGCGCGCGGCGGAATTTATCGAAGGATTGCTTAAAATCCTTGAAATCGAATCGAAGTGCGAAATCTGCGAAGACGGCGACAATATTAAAATCGATATAAAAACACCTTCTTCTTCAAAAGTCATAGGCAAGCGCGGCGACGTGCTTGACGCGATACAGTGCATTGCTGGCGCGGTTGCAAACACCGGCAGGGACGAATATCAGAAAGTTGTGGTAGACTGCGAAGACTACCGTACCCAGCGCGAAGAAACCCTTAAAAAACTTGCAGACAAACTTGCAAAAAAGGCGATTGAAACGGGCAGAAAGGTAATTCTTGAACCTATGAACCCCTATGAAAGGCGCATTATCCACTCCGCCCTTGCAAATTACGAAAACGTGAAAACGGTATCCGAAGGCAAAGAACCCGTGAGATATATAGCAGTTATTCCCGACGGCGCAAAACCTTTTGATCGCGGCATAAAATTCGGCGAAAGAAAGCCCTTCGGCAACAGGGGCGAAAGGTCCGACAGAAAGTTTGACCGTCGCGACCGCCGTGACGGCAACCGTGAAAGACGCCCTTCGTCGGGCGGCGGCAGACCCCCGCGCGGCAAAAAGGAAATAGTTTTCGGCACGTTCCTTGGCAACAGCGGAGCAAAATCCGAAGACGGCGGAAACTCAAACGATTAATATATGCAAATAATAAAGCGCGTAACAAAACTGTTACGCGCTTTATTAATGGTTTATCTCACAGCAAGAAGTGTATAGACAATATATAATAAACTGATAAAAAAATCCCGCTTTACATCACAAAATGTTGTAAAAATTTTTTTGACGACAATTTAAAAGACGCCCGTAAATATAAAGATTTAACCCAAAGAGAAGTTGCCGGAAAACCGAATATAACGCAACAGCAATGCACCCGCTTTGAAAACGGTGTGTTCGAATTGAACTATGACCAAATTCTGTTTTTGTGCGAATTGTTTGAAATATCTCCGTCAGAATTGTTTGACAACAAATAGAGAAAACAGATTGCGTTTCATATTTCGGAATGCGATTTGATATTTTATTTGTCGCCCTGAGCGAAGCCGAAGGGTCTCCCGTATAAAACGGAATGTTGGGGGATTTTTCAGCTTCGCTTTGCGCCATATTAATATTCTTTTAAATTAAGGTGCGCAAACCGTCGCATCGCTCGGGCAGAATGACAATGAAAATGGTGTTCAGAATGACCGCATAAAATAAGCTCGTTTACGAGCGGCAAATAATTCTATGCGCGGGTGTCTGTCCGATTCTTTGGGCGCACTTGTGCGCAGCCAGTAGAGATTAGGGCTTATTGCCCGATAATGAAAAACCACGTGCATAGCACGTGGTTTTTTAATTAAATGTTAAATTAATAAGGTAATCTTATTTTTTTGCAGCGGGTTTTTTCGTAGTTGTTGTTTTGGTTACCGTCTTTTTAGCCGTTGTTTTTGCAGCAGGTTTTGCTTCCGCCTTTTTTGCGGGGGAAGCCTTCTTTTCAACTACGCAGTTCGCTTTAAGGGTGTTGAGTGATTCCCAAAGTTCTTCGGGAATTCTGTCCTTTATGGAAGTTTTGTAGTAATTTTCAATTTCTACGGCTTCCTGCGCCCACTTTTCTTTATCTACGGTAAGAATTTCTTTAAGAGAATCTATATCGAACTTTTTGCCCGCGGAAATTTCGTAATCCATATCGGAAAGGTCAATATCTTCCGCTCTGGGAACAAAGCCTATGGGCGTTTCGTCCGCGTCGATAGGGGTATCTCCGCAACGCTTTAAAATCCATTCAAGCACGCGCATATTGTCGCCGAAACCGGGCCACATAAAGTTGCCGTCTTTGTCGGTACGGAACCAGTTTACGTTGAAAATTTTGGGCGGGTTTTTAACTTTTTTGCCCATATCGATCCAGTGCGCAAAGTAGTCGCCCATATGATATCCGGCAAAAGGCTTCATTGCCATGGGGTCGTGGCGCAGAACGCCTACCGCTCCCGCAGCAGCCGCCGTGGTTTCGGAAGACATTGCCGAACCTACGAATACGCCGTGGTTCCAGTCGCGCGACTGGTATACAAGGGGCGTGGTCGAAGCGCGTCTGCCGCCGAAGATAATTGCCGAAAGGGGTACGCCCGTCTTGGAATTGAACTCGGGAGAAACGCAGGGGCAGTTGATTGCCGGCGCGGTGAAACGCGAGTTGGGGTGCGCCGAGCAGGTCGATTTATCTTTCTTGTCGAACTTTTCGGGGTTCCAGGGCTTGCCCGTCCAGTCAATAACGTGTTCGGGCAACTCTTTTGTAAGTCCTTCCCACCACACCGTCATATCGTCGGTATTAAGCGCAACGTTTGTGAATATCGTGCCGCGTTTGGTAGATTCAAGCGCGTTGAAGTTGCTGTGTTCGTTTGTGCCGGGAGCTACGCCGAAGAAACCGTTTTCGGGGTTAACCGCCCACAGCCTTCCGTCCGCGCCCACTCTTATCCAGGCAATGTCATCGCCCACGCACTCGATTTTGTAACCCTTTTCAAGGTAGTGTTTGGGGGGTATGAGCATTGCAAGGTTGGTCTTGCCGCAAGCCGAAGGGAACGCCGCCGCAACGTACTTCTTTTCGCCGTCGGGATAGGTCACGCCGAGTATCAGCATATGTTCCGCCATCCAGCCTTCGTTTTTGCCGAGATAGGAAGCAATGCGCAATGCAAAGCACTTTTTACCCAGAAGCACGTTGCCGCCGTAAGCGGAGTTTACCGAAATTATGGTGTTGTCTTCGGGGAAGTGCATTATGTATCTCTTTTCCGCGTCCACGTCGCACTTTGCGTGGAAGCCCTTTATGAAGCCGCCGTTTTTGCCGAGAGCGTCAAGGCAGACCTTGCCTACTCTGGTCATAATGTTCATATTGAGAACGACGTAAATACTGTCTGTAACTTCAATGCCTATTTTTGCAAAGGACGAACCTACTACGCCCATCGAATAGGGAATGACGTACATAGTCCTGCCCTTCATCGAACCGCGCGCGATTTCGGAAGTGAGTTCGTACGCCTGTTTGGGGTCCATCCAGTAGTTTATGGGACCTGCGTCTTCTTTATTTTTAGTACATATAAACGTCCTGTCTTCCACGCGCGCAACGTCGTTTACTTTGGTGCGGTGCAGATAGCAGTCGGGCAGTTTATTCTCGTTCAGTTTGATAAGTTCGCCGCTCTTTACGGCTTCTTCTTTCAAAGCCTTAATCTGGCTTGCGCTGCCGTCAATCCAGACTATTTTGTCGGGCTGCGCCAATGCGGCGCTCTGTTCTACGAATTCGAGAACCTTTTTGTTTTTGGTTAATGCCATATAAATTAACTCCTTTAATGGTTGTTTACAAATTATACCTAATATATTATACAGAATGCCCGCTTTAAAATCAAACGAATTGACGACGATTTAAATAAAATCAGTGTGAAAATATAATTCAAAAATATATTTCATTTTACATATTTTGCGGTTTTTTTCGGGCGGGGTACGTAATATAATTATTAATATAAGGTTGAATATATTAAAGGAACCGTAAAAATGAGCGGATACACAAAAAACATAGCGGTAATACGCGAACTGAAAAACGGATTTTCTGCGGACGGCGGGGCTTTGACCGGTCTTGTGAAAGCGGAAAAATACGGTGCAAAACTAAGGGCGGAAGTTTCTCTCATAAACTTCGCCCCCCTGACCGAAGGCAGGTACGTGACCGCAATTTCGGATGGGGCGCACACCCAGATACTGGATAACGGCGTATTCGAAGGGTATTCGGACGTGGACACCGGCGCGGGGTTTGCCGCTCTGGTCTGCTTTGTAAACGGCAGCGTTTCGCCGATAGCTTCGGCTGTATGCGGCAACTTCCAGTCCGCCGCTCTGGGCATAAAAGAGATAATCGAGCGCGCGGAAACGCCCGCGCCTTCCGCCGCGCCCAATGAAAGCGCGTACGAAGACGAAGCTATCGCAGTGGAGAATTATTATGAATACGAACAAGTTGTTGCGGACGGTGGGGCTGTACGCGAAGATAAAAAGGAAAAAAAAGACGGGCGCAAACCTGACCAAAATGAAGCGGGTTCTGCTCACGTCAAAAGTCATAGGCGGACAGACGGGCTTGCCCGCGGAGAGTGCTTTTACGAAAGAATGAAAGGTGAAATAGACAAACTTCTTTCAACCTATCCGGCGGAAGGCAGGCTTGAAAAAACGGTGGAAAATTCGCGCTGGGTAAAAATAAATTACGGCGGCGAAAAATTTTATGTTTTCGGAATTATTTACCAAAATAAAACGCCGCAGTATATCTGCTACGGCGTACCCGCAAACAACAGCCGCCGACCGCCCGAAAGCATGAAGGGGCTTGCTTCCTTTATACCCGCGTCCGCAGACGACGGAAACGAAGGGTTCTGGGTGATGTATCAGGACGCGGCGACGGGCGCGAGCGTCAAACTACATAGCGTGTAAAGGCGGGTTATTTCAGGCCCCTGAAAGGTCTGAACGCAAAAAGAGCGTAAATCGTGTAAAGCGCGGCAACGCTGCACACCGCAAGAAAACTGCGGTAGACAACTTCCGTTTTAAAGCACAAAAAAAACAGCAGGTTAAAACCGCTGAAAGCGTAAACGCCGCCGCATATACCCAACGCAATTAATAAAATAACGCATAAAACCGAGGTCATTCTCATACCCGTATTATGCGTTTTTTATGGTTTTTTATGTTATTTGCGCTATATTGTTATATTGTTTAAAATCAGTTTGTCAAAGTCAACGGTCTCCGCAAAGTCGCGCGGGATAAAACGCACCATCGAAAATTTGGCGTAATTGAAAATGTGCGTCTTCAAAAGAACGGGCGTGGCGATATCCAGCTCTTCGCAGATGTCCGCAAGATAGTTGAAAAATTCGCCGTAAGAAAATTTGTCGTCCCGCTCGTAAGTTATTTGTTTTATTATTTTTTCGCCCTTAATGACTTTTGCCCAAATTCTGAACATACTACTACCAGTATATAACAAAAGCGCAAAAATGTAAACAATTATCGGGCAAAAAATGCCGCGCGCCAAAACCCGCGCGCGGCTGAAATGGACGGGTTAATAACTTGACAAAAGTTTTGTAAAATTATATAATAACGGGGTAAAGAGTTAAGGCGTGGTTTCGTGCAAGGCGAAATCACTTTTGTTTATCCTTTTACGCAAAATAACGACAACAATAAACATATATAAAGAGGTAACCAAATGGCAGAACGTTTTGTAATGACGCAAAAGAACTACGAAGATTTGAAAAAGGAGCTGGACTATCTTGTAAAAGTCAAGCGTCCCGAAATAATCGAGCGCATTGCAGAAGCCCGCTCGCACGGCGACCTGTCCGAAAACGCCGAATACGACGCGGCGCGTGAAGAACAGCGCTCTAACGAGGGCAAGATTGCGGAAATAGAATTCCAGATAAAAAACGCTGATGTGCGCGAAGAAGAGACGGACAAAACTTACGTCCACCTTAACAGCGTGGTTACTGTGTACGACGAAGATATGGAAGAGGAAGCGGTTTACACTATAAGCTCCGTCACCGACGTGGACGTTATGCACGGTAAAATTTCGATAGAGTCACCCATGGGCGCGGCTCTTCTGAAAAAGCGCAAGGGCGACAAGGTTAACGTGTCCTGCCCCGACGGTACTTCTTACACCCTTAAAATTTTAAAAATAAACTAAGGAAATCGATATGGAAGAAATTATTACGGCGGCGCCTACCGAAGAAGAACTTGCCGAGCAGGCAAGGATAAGGCGCGAAAAACTGCAAAAACTGACGCAGGAAGGCAACGACCCGTTCGTCAAAGTAAGCTATGACGTTACCGCAAATTCGCAGTCCGTCAAGGATGGGTTCGAACAACTCGAAGGCAAGGAAGTATCGCTCGCCGGCAGGCTTATGTCCCGCCGCATTATGGGCAAGGCTTCCTTTTCGCATATTTCCGACCGCGACGGACTTATACAGATTTACGTCCGCCGCGACGACGTGGGCGAAGAAGATTACGCCGCCTTTAAAAAGGATTACGATTTAGGCGACATAATCGGTATTAAGGGCTACGTGTTCAAAACACAGACGGGCGAAATTTCAATACACTGCAACCACGTTGAAATGCTTACAAAGTGCTTAAGACCGCTGCCCGAAAAACAGCACGGTCTCAAAGACACGGACATAAGGTACAGGCAAAGAGATCTGGACCTGATAGTCAATCCCGAAGTGAAAAACACCTTTATCACCCGCTCTAAAATACTTAAAGAACTGCGCGCGTTTCTGGACGGACGCGGCTTTCTGGAAGTGGATACCCCCGTTCTTACCACCCTTGAAATAGGCGCGGCGGCAAGACCTTTCAAAACAAAACACAATGCTCTGGACATAGATATGTACCTGCGTATCGAAACCGAGCTGTATTTAAAACGCCTTATCGTCGGCGGGCTTGAAAGGGTTTACGAAGTGGGCAGAATTTTCCGCAACGAAGGAATGGACGCTTTCCACAACCCCGAGTTTACTACTATCGAAGTTTATCAGGCATACTGCGACTACCGCGATATGATGAATCTGGTTGAAGAAATGTATAAAACGGTCGCACGCAACGTCTGCGGCACAACCGATATTACCTATCAGGGAACCGAAATTCACCTTGGCGGCAAGTGGGAAAAACTCACTATGAAAGAAGCGGTTAAAAAGTATTGCGGCGCGGATTACGACAGCTGGAAAACTGACGCGGACGCGCGCGACTGCGCGGCGAAACTGGGCTGCGAAGTCAAGGAAGGCGCAACCGCGACAAAGGGTCACGTACTCATTGCGCTGTTCGACGCGTTCTGCGAAGACAAACTTATACAGCCCACTTTCATTTACGATTATCCCGTTGAAAACTCTCCCCTTGCAAAGCGCAAGGCGGACGACCCCGCGTTTACCCAAAGGTTTGAGTACTTCATATGCGCGCACGAATTCGGAAACGCGTTCTCCGAACTCAACGACCCCATAGATCAGAAACAGCGTTTCGTAAAACAGGTTGAAGAAAAACGCGTGCAGGAAAAGGGCTGCAACGCGCAGGTTGACGAAGATTTTATTACCGCGCTCGAATACGGTCTTCCCCCCACGGGCGGACTGGGCTTCGGTGTGGACAGGCTGGTTATGCTGCTTACCGACAGCCCTACCATCCGCGACGTACTTTTATTCCCTACGATGAAACCTAAAAAATAACAGCGGAGATTTTTTATGTACGAGTATTTAATTTACAACCGTCTTAAAAAGGCTGCCGTAGCGCAGAAAACTTTTCATATCCCCGGGCATAAAGACAGGGGCGAATTTAAAAAACTTTTCCCCGTTTCGGGACTGGACGTGACCGAACTCCCCTATTCCGATAACCTGCACGACCCTGACGAAGTAATCGCCGCGGCGCAGCGCGACATAGCCGAAATTCTTGGCGCGGGAGCGAGTTTTATCACCACGGACGGAAGTTCCAGCGGCGTGTACGCTATGCTTTACGCCGCGTCTTTAAGGGGCAACAAAATCATAGTTTTGCGCAACTCGCATCAGAGCGTGTGGACGGGTTGCCGTCTTCTCGGGCTGGAACCTTTGATTGTGCAGGGCGACGAAATTGAAGGCGTGCTGTCTTTCCCCGATCTGAAAATTATAGAAGGACTCATTTCTTCGGACGAAAAAATTGCGGGCGTTCTGGTTACTTCGCCCGATTACTACGGCAATATTGCGCCGCTTGACCGCCTTTCCCAAATCACAAAGGAATATAACCGCCTTTTGCTTGTGGACGAAGCGCACGGCGCGCACCTTGCTTTCGGCGATAAAAAGGGCTATGCCGGACTCTATGCCGATGCCTGGACGGACGGCGCGCACAAGACCCTTCCCACCCTTACGCAGGGCGCGATAGTGTGCGTGAACAACGCCGAAATTTATCCCCATATACAGGAAGGTCTTTCAATGTTCAGGACCACTTCGCCCAGCTATCCCATAATGGCTTCCGTGGAATATGGCGTTAAATATCTCGCCAACAACCCCGCGAAAATTCAGGCGGCGAAACTTGCGGTTGAAAACTTTGTAAGAGAGTGCGAAGGGGTTTTACCCGTAGTTGTAAACGACGACTGGACCAAACTTTTAATCGATTTCAAGCCCTTGGGCATATCGGCGGAAACGGCTCTTTCCCTGCTTGAAAAGAAGGGAACTTACGCCGAATTGTGCGACGGCAGGTATATTCTGTTTTACCTTTCGCCCATGATAGACGTGAACGAACTGCGCGATTTAAAACGCAGACTTTTACCCATAACCGAAAACAGGAAACTTGAAGGCACGTTCAGGGACAAGCCGCAGATACCTTCGGCGGACAGGTCTTACAGCTTTTTGTACGCGCTCAAAAAACCGTGCGAACTTGTGGATCCGGAAGACGCTGTGGGCAGAATGTGCGCAAGGAACGCGGGCGTTACCCCGCCCTGCATTCCTGTAATTGTTGCTGGCGAAATCATCACCGTTCAGGCGGTTAAAACGCTTATGGCGGCAACACACACCTTCGGTTTGCGCGAAGGAAAAATATACGTGGTTAAAAAATGACGGAAGGAAAATTCATCTCTTTCGAAGGGTGCGAAGGCTCGGGCAAGAGCACGCAGATAAAACTGCTTGCCGCATATCTTGAAAGTTTAAACGTCCCTTATATCGTGACGAGAGAGCCGGGCGGCAGCATAATAGCCGAAAAAATACGCGCCCTTGTGCTTGACGGCAAAAACAAAAATCTGTCCGACGAGTGCGAAGCTCTGCTTTACGCCGCCGCGCGCGAACAGCACCTGAGCGAGATTATAATACCCGCGCTGAAAGCGGGCAAAATTGTGGTGTGCGACAGATACGTACATTCTTCTCTCGCTTATCAGGGCTACGCCCGCGGACTGGGCGCGGACTATATCAGGGCGATAAATTCGCGCGTGGTAAAGGAATATATGCCCACCGTTACCCTGTTTCTGGATATCGCGCCCGAAGACGCGTTTAAACGCAAGCACGGCGCGGACAAAAACGACAGAATGGAACAGCAGGGCATACAGTTCCACAACCTTGTATATGCGGGCTATAAACAGCTGTTGCAGAGCGAGAAAAATTTCTGCGCTGTAGATTGCAGCGGCGACAAGGCGCAGACCCACGCAAACATTATAAAAACCTTAAAAGATAAAGATATTATAAAGTGAAAAAGTTAATTTCTGGCACAACGGCATATTCGGTTTTTGCAAACGATTTGAAAAGCGGCACGCTTTCGCACGCGTATATGCTTGACTTTGCCGACCCCGAAAACCTGCGCGGCGCGCTGAAAATTCTGGCTCTCGGATTTTTCGGGCTGGACGAAGACAGCGCGGACGGCAAAAGACTTCTGAACGGCAGCCTTGCCGACTGTATAATTTACCCCGAAGACGGCAAAAAAATTACAGCCGACGGCATTGCGGAAATTCTTGACGAAAGCGCAATGAAGCCCTTGGAAATGGACAAAAAACTGTTCGTTATCTGCGGCTTCGAACAGGCTTCGCCCCTGCTGCAAAACAAACTTTTAAAAACGCTTGAAGAACCTAACGCGGGCGCACACTTCCTGCTGGGCGTGACAAACCCCGCGCCCGTGCTTGACACTGTTAAGTCGCGCGTGAAAAAGCTGACCGTACCCCCCTTTGCAAAAGAACAGATTCTGGGCGCGTTGCAGCGCGCGAGCGACAATCCGCTTAACGCGGACGCGGCTGAAAGCTGCGGCGGAATTCTGGGCGCGGCGCAGAATATGGTGCGCGGCGGCTGGTTTAAAGACGTTGTTGCCGCCGCCCGCGAAATCTGCACCACTACGGAAATTAAGGATATAGGCGAAGTTGCGATAAGGCACGGCGAAACAAAATACAAGACCGAACTTCTTGCCCGCACGGGCATACTGTTCCACGCCGCGCTGGTAAAAAAACTTGACGGCGGCGAAGACGAAATTTCAAAGCTCTGGACAATTCCCGCGCTCATATATGCGCAGGAAAGTCTTTTAAAAGCATACGCGGACGTTAAATTCAACGCGTTTTTTCAGGGTCTTTTATACGATTTTATGCTTAGGCTTATAGAGGAGAATAACAAATGGTTAAAGTTACGGCAGTAAACTTTAAGGAAGGCGGCAAAGTATATTACTTTGCGCCCGGTAAAGAGAATTACGAAAAAGGCGCGGGCGTTATAGTCGAAACCGCCGCGGGCAAGGAATATGCGACGGTTGTCGTGCCCGTCTGCGAAGTCGAAGACGATAAAATCGTCGCGCCCTTAAAACCCGTGTTGCGCGCGGCGACGGCAAAGGACAGGGAAACGGTTAAACGCAACGCCGAACGCAAGCCCGAAGCTATGCGCACC